>JAPOPM010000126.1 GCA_026712905.1 Deltaproteobacteria bacterium | reverse complement strand
TCCCGGAGAACCACCCGCTGGCCCTCGGCATGATGGGCCGGTACGGCCAGCCGGTGGCCAACAGCGTGATTCAGGAAGCGGACACGATCCTCGTGGGGGGCTCCCGGCTGGCCCCCGACGCCACCCCCAGCGAGCGGCTCATCGCCCGCGACCGGCCGCCGCAGTTGCCTCAACCCGGCCTTGGCACCGCCGGAGGGCGCCACCGCCACGGGATAGGACCAGCCGGCGTTCCTGGGTTCGATGTCGATCTGGATCAGCGTCTGCCGGTCGCTGTCGATGAGCAACTCGCTGTTGGTGTCGTTGGGGGCCAGCCGGGAACCCACCACCAGGATCGTGTCCGCTTCCTGAATCACGCTGTTGGCCACCGGCTGCCCGTACCGGCCCATCATGCCGAGGGCCAGCGGGTGGTTCTCCGGGAAAGCGCTCTTGCCGTTGTAGGTCGTGGCCACCGGGCTTTCCAGCAGCTCGGCCATGGCCGCCAGCTCATCGTAGGCCTTCGCCGCATGGACGCCGTTGCCGGCGATGATGACGGGGCGCTCGGCCGCCTCCAGCAGCTCGATGGCCGAAATCAGCTCCGCCACCGCCGGCATGGTCGCGTCCCCCTGGAGCCAGTGCTTGGTGTGGTGGACCCGCGGTGGCTTGTCCGGATCCAGCTCGCCCGCGATGGCCGCCTGGCGCATGATCACCGCGGTGGGCCCGTGGCGCCCCGTGGTGGCGTGCTTGATGGCCATCTGAAGGCCCAGCACCGCTTCCTTGGGGGTGGCGGCGAGAACGGAGAACTTGGTAATGCCGGAGAACAGGTTCCTCAGGTCGAACCCGCCATAGTGCCCCCAGCCGCTGGCGTTCCTGGGGTTCAGCGAGAAATCGCCGCCCTCGGTGGTATCCGCCAGCACCACCATGGGCGAGCCCGCCAAGTGCGCCTCCAGGGTGCCGAATATCGCGTTGGTGCCGACAAACGCCCCCTGGCCGAGGACCACTCCCGGCTTGCCCGTCAGGCGCCCGTACATGTCGGCCATGACCGAGGCCGCCTGCTCGTGCCGGACCAGAATCGGACGCACCCGGTCCGCGTAGTGGGACAGCGAATCGAATATGCGCATGGCGCTGCCGCCGGGTATGCCGAAAACGAAATCCACCCGCGCCTCGGCGAGGACCTCGCAAATCTTCTGGTGCGCCTTGACCATAAGCTTCTCCTGGCCCGCGAGGCCCTCTCGGGATTGTCTCTTGTGTGCGGCGCGTACCTGGTCCGGGCCGCGCCGGTTTCATGCGTCACAGGATGTCTTCATATCTGCGCCGTCCGTGCACGACTCTGTACACGCGGACCTGAGATCGAAGAACCTTGTGAAGCACAAGATATTCACTATGTCGCAGATAGCGGTAGCCGGAGGCCTTGAGAACCGCATCCCTGGGAATTCGTCCACGCTCCGGGAACTCTCCGAGACCGGAGATCAGAGCGAGCAGGGCGTTGATCACGTCCTCGGCCGCCGTGGGATTGTCCCGCGCAATGTATTGCTGAATTTCGAGGAGATCCAATTGGGCGCGACGAAGAACGCGGATCCGTCGCGTCATCCGCGCGCCTCGCGGAGAAGGGCTGCCAAGGCCTTCACACCGATACCCCGGTCTCCGTGACGCAAATCCTCTTCAGCCGCGTTCAACAACTCGTAAAGCTTGAGCCGCGACTGATCCCGTTCGTAGGCCGCCGCACTCATCACCACCAGCTCACTCTCGCCGTTTTTCGTAATGAAGACCGGCTCTCCGGATTCATGGCAGAGTTTCGAGATTTCAGGGGCCTTGTTGCGCAGATCCGAAATAGGGCGAATGGTGGGCATGGCTGATCCTCCGCACGGAAAGGCTCTGAGAAAGATCCTATCAGAATTCTGATAATCTGCAACGTGGAACGGTCTCTGGGTCGGATCGTTCCCGGCCGTGGCGCACCGTGATCACGCCAGCAGGTCTCCATGGCGCGACGCGGGCACGCCCTCGATAGCTTGGCCGGGGAGAGCCCAGCGACGTTCCAGCAGGCGCACGCCGCGCACGATCAGGAGGGTCAGCACGAGGTAGATCAACCCCGCCAGCGTAAAAAACTCCACCGCCGGGTAGGTGCGCGCGATGAGTGTGCGGGCCAGGCCGGCCCCCGGAGCCACCATCTCGGGGAGGTCCGCATGACGGCCATGGGCAAGGCCAGCGCGGTCCCCGCCGCCATCGCCACTACGGTCAGTTGGACCCGGCCAGCGCCAGAGCCGCGGTCACCAGCGCACCCGCGGCAAGTTGGGCGCCGAAGCCGAGCAGCACCGGCGCGTGCCCGTTCATCCGGGCCGCCTGTGGCCGTTCGCGCTCTCGGTGCGGTGACGCCCGTTAGCGGCGGGCATCGCTAATAGATGCTGAAGGGGAAGTAGCGCGCGTTGATCTTCGCGTAGGTGCCGTCGGCGAGGATGGCGGCCAGCGCGGTGTTGAGCCTTTGCCGCAGCGCGTCGTCCTTCTTGCGCACCGCGATACCGATGCCCTCGTCCAGGTCGTAGGCGTCGCCCACCAGCATGAAACCCGCGCCAGCCTTGGTCTTGAGCCATTCGTGCAGCACCAGGCCGTCGGCGAAGATGGCGTCGAGCCTGCGGGCGCTCAGGTCGAGGTACGCGTTGGTCTGCGTGTCGTAGAGTTTGATCTCGGCGCCGCCGGCATTCTTCTCCAGCCAGCTCGCGGACACGGTGGCGCGCTGGGCGCCGATGGTCTTGCCGGCGAGGTTCCCGGGGTCGAATCCGCCCTCCTTGGCCGCCACGAAGCGCACCTTGTTGCTGTAATACTTGTCCGTGAAGCCGACCACCTTCTTGCGCTCGGTGGTGATGGACATGCTCGCCACGATGGCGTCGTACTTCCCGGCCAGGAGCGCCGGGATGATGCCGTCCCAGTCCTGCGCCACCAGCTTGCACTCGACCTTCAAGCGCTCGCACAGCGCCAGCGCGATGTCGATGTCGAAGCCCTTGAGCTGCCCGGACGGGTCGACGACGTTGAACGGCGGATAGGCGCCTTCGCTGCCGATGCGGAGCGGGTTGGGCACGCCGTCTTCCGCACTCGCCGGCGGGCTGCTCAGAAGCAGTGACGCGACAAGTACGGCTATCACATATGCGACAGGCCGGTTCATGGGTCCTCCAATCCGCGTGTGACGGGTCGTGCACGCGGTGCCCCGACGATGGGTGCAGCGTTTCCGGTCCCGAGTTTGACTCGGTAATGCGCGCGGCGTCAAGTGGGCCGAACGTACGGGTACCGCTTGCCGGTGCGCCAATCCTCTCTCCTGCCTTGATTCGCCACACACCGTTCGAAGGAGGACGCCCGCCGTTGTTGCTCAACCGGCCCGGACTTGGTTTACTCGACGGATGGAATTGGCGGCTTCAGCGGCACGGCGATGCGCACGGCTCATGTTGTGCTGTCTCTCCCTGGCCGTGCTCGTGGGAGTCCTCTCGATATCCACCGCCTCCGCGGGCGAAGGACGGCTGCAGCTTGCCTACCGGGCTTACTTTGCCGGCGTCCGCGCGGCCAACCTCGATCTCGGCGTCGAATTCGACGCCGCGTCTTATGACCCGGACGCCGCCGCGTTCGATCTCGATGCGTCGGCGTATGCCGTGCGGGTGCGTTTGAAGACCACCGGCTTGGTCAAGACACTCACTCGTTTGAAGACCACGGCTTATTCGCACGGTGCGCTCGTTGCCGGGGACATCGTGCCGGTTCGGGCGGGCTACAGCAGCAAGCGGTGGCGCAAGAAGCGCTTGGTCGAGCTTGGCTTCGACGGGGGAACGCCGAGCGTTCTGCGAATGAAGCCACGTCGGAAAGCCGGGAACTCGCCAGCGGTGGCCCCGGCCGAGCTCAAGGGCGCCCTGGACCCCGCGGGCGCCTTGCTTGCGGTTCTCTCTCGGCTTGACGGTGGCAAGGGATGCGAGCTGCGCATCCCGGTATTTACCGGCCGCCGTCTCTACGAGCTTGTGGGTGAAGCCCGCGGAACCGCGCGGCTCAAGGCCAGCCAATACTCTCCCTTTGCCGGACCCACGGTGACGTGTCGCCTTCGGCTCGAGAGGAAGGCGGGTTTCAAACGGGAAACCGGCCGCCGCCGGGATCGCCACCACACCGACGTGAAGCTTCACGTGGCGCGGGTATTCGATGAAATGCCGCCGGTACCGGTCCGCTTCGCCGGCGACACCGGTTACGGTTCGCTTACCGCGTATCTTCACAGGGCGAAACTGGACGGGGGCGGCCTGAAGCGGGAGTTTGGTCCACGTCCCGGAAGGAAACGCAGGCGCTAGTGTCGGGAGGTCGTACGAGAACTATAGCCCTGTCGGGTTGCTTCGCGGCACTTCTGCTGCTGGCCGTCGGTGTGGGCGCCTTCGGCGCCGACCGCAATTTCTCGCAGTATCCCGGTTTCGCCGAGTACTTTGCGGCGAACCCCCCCGCGCCGGCCGCGGGCCCGGCGGATCAAGCGCTGGCCCGACGGCACGCGCCGCGCTTCCATCTGCCGGTGGGCCACGAGGGCCCCATCGACTTCTACCGGGATTACATCGCCCACGGTTACCTGGTGACCGGAGACGGCGTCCGAATCGACGGTCCCACGCCCGCCGACCTGAACCGCTACCGGGACGACGTCCGCGCCGAGTTCACGCACGTGCCCGGCGACGTCCAACCGCGTCCCGTGGTCTACGCGGCGGTGGAGCGCACCGGCCTGTGGGCGCCGGGTAAAGACGGACAGGCGCCCGAAGCGTTCACCGTCGTCACCTACCACCTGGTCTTCCGTGTCAGCGGTCTGCCCGCCGCGCTGCCCCAGGCGTTCGCCCTCCCGCTACGGCTGGTGGCGGACCTGGACGACTGGCATCAGCTCGACCACTACACCGCCGCGTTCGTGGTGCTGGACGCGGCCGGGCGCCCGGTGGCCCTCACGCTGCAGCAGCACAACTACCTGCGCACCTACCTGGTGGGAGAGTCGGTGGAGTTGGGACCCGACGGACGCTTCGACATCGACGTCGCCATCCGCTCCAACGAGCTTTACCCGCACGTGCCCGGCCGGACCGTGCGGCGTGCGGTGCGGTTCCTGGACTTCGAAGCCAGGGCCTTCATGATGGGTTTCGGCGAGCGCCCGACCATGTCCGCCGACGACATTACCGATCCGGACCGCACCGTCGACTACGAGATGGAGTTCCAGCCCGGCACCGACGCCTTCTACGCCTTCCACGGCTTCCTGGGCGAACGCCGCCGCCTCCCCGGCCGCGACGGCCCGCCCGGCGCGCGTTACAACACCCGCCCGCAACTCAAGCCGCTGCCCGCCCAGGTCCTCGACGGCTACTGGCGCGACGGCAACCAAGGCGATTGGGCACGTTACCAGCGCAGCCGGGCGAACGGCGCCGGCCGGGCCGGCTTCGCCCGCGCCCAGGTGGGGGTTTTCCACCACAACCTGGCGTGCCTGCGCCGCGGACGGAAAGGCTGTACGCTTCGGTAGCCTGGCGGGTGTGGTTGCGGGTTCATTATGTCGGATTGTCTCGACCAGTCTGACCGGTTATGATGTCGTATGTCTATCACCTACTCGGCATATGACGCTAAAGCGCGGTTCTCCGAGGTTCTCAGGCAGGTGCGCGACGGGAAAACCGTTACGGTTTCCTACCGGGGGAAGCCCGTGGCCGAGATTCGCGCGATCCGCGAGTCACGCGAGACAATCGAAGCACGGCTCGATGACCTGGAACGGCAAGGAATCTTGATCAGGTCATCTGGACCCAGGAAACCCCTGAGGTCGGTGGTACGCCGCCCAGGGGCTCTCAAGCGGTTTCTCGCGGAGCGCGGCGAATGACCGTCGCTTACGTCGATACCTCCGCGCTCGTCGCCGTTGCCTTCGATGAACGTGGCGGTGCCACTTGTGCCCGAAGGCTGGACTCGTTTCTCCGTCTCGTATCCTCGAACCTCCTCGAAGCCGAGTTGCGTGCCGTATTCGCTCGCGAACGACGGCGATTCGCTTCCGACCTCGTCTCGGACATCGAATGGATCCTGCCGGACCGGCGGCTGACCCGCGAGTTCGAGGCCGTGGTCGAGGCCGGCTACTTGCGAGGCGCCGACCTGTGGCATGTCGCGACGGCGCTTTACGTCGCGCCAGTGCCAAGTACTATCTCGTTCATCACCTTGGACTCTCGACAGCGGGCGGTTGCTTCCGCATTGGGGTTTGACGTCTAGCAAATGAGCCCAGTCGTCTTTCGTACCCTGAATCCCAGCGAGCGCAACTTTCGGTGGTCCCGGTTGCGACCCCTGCGGGTCGCTGAAATTCCCCGGCGATGCCATAGACGGTAGGTTTCCGGAGAGACTGCCCCATAGGAACCTGCTTTGCTCCGCCGCTTGGTGGGGACCACCCGGTCATGGTGCTCATCAGGCTGATCGTCTTCGCGTTGATCCAGTCCGCACGACACCGAGAGCCTTCAGCGGTCGTTCCTGTCATACCATCGCTCCCCGCCGAACGCGGCCTTGAGATCATCCCGTTCGAGCACCCCGGCCATCCCGTCATGGTAGCTGCCGGAGAACCGTCCCGTGATCACGCCCTCATCGCCGGCGATGCTGACCAGGGTGTCTTCACGAACGGCTACCGTGTAGTCGAGGTCCCCATCTCCCCACCGGTTGCCGGTGCCCGGCGCTCCCGGTTCCGCGGTCCAGGATTCCAGATTCCTGAACACAAGCTCTCCATGCAGAGTCTCGGTATCTAACTCCAGGGAGGCTTCCCCCACCACTGCCCGATTGGTCGGCGTGAATCCCACCAGATGGCCGGCCCAGAACGCCACACCGGAACCGTCGCTGTCGTAGGGGGCGCCACGGGAGGGGCTGACGCCCTGCGTCCACGGTTGTATTAGGCCGTTTCGCGCTGAGACGCCGAATATGACGGGTAACAAAGCAGTTTCGCACTCCGCGGTTATGGGGCACGGGACTGCGAATTCGCCCACCAGATTCCTTGATTCCTCCGACCAAGGCCCAAGTCGCTCATGCATCTGATCTGTAGTTGTACCGGGTCCAAGCCATCCGTACACCGCGAGCAACGCTTCGCGATCCAGGGGGTGGAGCACATACAAAGGACTTCGTTCAGGTGGCTCGTTCATGATCGTGTTGGGAAACTGCGTGCCGTCCAGTAGGTTGCGGCCGAGCGTGTGCAGGATTTCGCGAAAAAGGACGGGATCACGTCGTCGATACCGATTCCCTAGACGTCCAACGTCCATCCAGATATGACCCGACACGATATCCGAGCCATCCGGAGAATAGAACCGCCGCACAAGACTGCCGGCCTCCGGTTCGAACGCGTGCTCCGGCGGCCATTCCTCACGTGGTTGGAACTCGACCACAATTTGACCATCCGGCGGTCGCACGGCGTTCGTTGCCGCTGGGTGCGAGGCGAACCGCAACTGCCAACTATCCGGCAGTGAAGCGTTGATCGTCTGAACTGCCGAGAGCGTTTCCCTGACGAGATACGGCTCAGTGCCCTCGGCGACGACAACGGTAGGCGGCTCCAGGCCGAAACGCCGAATACGGCCATGGGCGCCGGCATCATGGGCGAGATATTCCGCGGTCCGGCCAGTACCGTCTTGAATCGTTCCATACGACAGATACAAGGAGTAACCCGAACTATGGAAAGTCTCCAGTGACTCCACCCACAGTGAGTCGAAGTCCCGGTATATCGGCCCGACGCCTACATACGTACCGGCGACTGGGGGCTGAAGCGCAGGGTTGCTCTCGACCTCGATGTGACTGGTACCTCCGGAAGTCGTCCCGCAGGCCACGAGGAACAGTACCAGAGGCAAACAAAAAGGCAGCGTCGGGAAACGCACTTGGACCCCCTTCCGTACGCAATCGGCCTACTTCGCCTGGTGGTGCCTGGTGGACGAGGACCGGTGAATGACTCCCAGGTGGCTTTCGTCGAGTTGCCCACGACCGGCAGCGATCTCCGCCTCTGGAGCCATGCGCCCGAAGACTCGAACTCACACTCGCGAAGTCTGAAGAAGCCAGTCCATCCTGTCAATGGCAACCGAAAACTGCACACTTTTGGCAATCGAAAACTGCACAGTTCCGAGAAGGGCGTCAGTGCAGATCTGAAGCTCTTCGGTTGGTTCCGGTTGGGCGAGAGGGCTTGGACGGAGGGCGCGTAGCGACTGGAGTCCAACCCCTCTCGCGTGCCGGAACGGCAGGACCTGGTGTTCATAGCGCAACCCCTTGGGGGGGCTGCTCGGATGCGGGCCGTACGAGGTTCCGGTGCTCGCGCATCCTGTAGCTGTTGCCGCGGATGTTGACGATGTGGCAGTGGTGCAGCAGCCGGTCGATGAGGGCGGCGACCATGACCTCGTCACCGAGGACACTGCCCCAGTCCTCGAAGCCAGCCGGGTGGGGGTGATGGTGACGTAGTGCTAGGTAAGCTGTTCCAAACCCATGCCCCTCTACGCCTGAAGCGCCGTCGCCACCACCAAGTACAGCGTCGTTCCCAGCAAGTCGTTGAACGCCGTCACCAGCGGGCCGGCGGCGACGGCGGGGTCGCGGTTGAGCCTGTAGAAGATGATGGGCTGGACGGTGCCCACGCAGGCGGCGGTGGTGACGGAGATGACCATGCCGATGAACACGGCGAGGGAGAGCTTGAGGATGTCGGGGGTGCCCATGTTGATGAGGTAGCTGGCGGCGGCGGTGATCAGGCCGCAGCTCGCGCCCAGGACCAGGCCGGTGGCGGCTTCGTAGAGGATGACCGAGAGGACGCGCTGGAGCGAGAGGGTGCCGAGGGCGATGGCGCGCACCACCAGCGTGGAGGACTGGAGCCCCACGGCGCCGGCGGTGGCGATGATCACCGGCAGGAACGCGGCCAGGAGCGCCATCTTCTCGAAGGTTTCGACGAAGACCTTGGAGAT
Source organism: Deltaproteobacteria bacterium (assembly GCA_026712905.1). Lineage (NCBI taxonomy): Bacteria > Pseudomonadati > Myxococcota > Myxococcia > Deltaproteobacteria bacterium. The sequence goes on along the minus strand of JAPOPM010000126.1, from coordinate 38,611 downwards.
CACCAGGGCCACCACGAGCCCCAGCAGCACCGTCGTCATCACCCACGCGAAGCGTTCGCCCACGCGCTTGAACACGGAGTCGCGCGCCAGGTTGATGGACTCGCTCTCTACGCCGGCGATGGCGTAGATGTCCTTGCTGGCCTCCTCTTCGATGACGTCCACGACGTCGTCGATGGTGACGCGGCCCACGAGCCGGTCCTGGTCGTCGACCACGGGAACCGTGACGAAGTCGTACTTCTGCAGGACCCGGGCGACCTCGTCCTGCGGCATCGCCACGGGAACGGAGATTACCGGCCGCTCCATGATGTGGGCGACGGATTCGTCCGGGCGCGCCAGCACCAGGTTGCTGAGAGGCAGGATGCCGGTGACGCGCCGCTCCATGTTCACCACGAAGACGTCGTGGACCTCGGGCACGTCGTCCTGCGCGCGCCGGATCAGGCCGATGGCCTGCTCCACGGTGGCGTACTGCGGCACCGACACGTACTCCGTCTGCATGATGCCGCCGGCGCTGTCCGGCGGGTGGTCCAGCAGGTCGCCGATTTCCTCCGCCAGCTCCGACGGCATCTCCGCCAGGACCGTGGGGGTACGCTCCTCCGGCAGGGTCTCGATCAGGTCCGCGGCATCGTCGGTGTCCAGTTCCTCCACGAGCCCGGCCAGTTCCCGGTCCGAGAGGTCCGCCACCAGTTCGTCGCGCACCTCCGGCGGGACGAGGCTCAGGACAGCGGAGGCGGTCTCGTGGGACAGTAGCCCGAATACCCGTTGTCGCACCCGCGGTTCGTCGAGTTGATCCAGCAGCTCCGCGATGTCGGCGGGGTGGAAGTCGGCCAGGAGCCGGCGTACGTCGTCGTAGCGGCCCAGCCCGGTCCACATGACGATGTTCTCAAGCGCCACTTCGCGCGGCAACGGGCTCGCGGATGCATCCACGGGCACTCGCGGTACTTCTGGAGTCGAATGCTGCATCTCTGTTCAAGGGACCGCGAAATGGCCGCCGAGGCCGGTCTCGTTCACTCCTCCAGCGCCCGGTTGGCGCCGCGCGGGGAGCCCAGCACGGAGTAGGTCTCTTCCTGGGATCGTACCCCCGCTTCGCCGTTCCGGGGAATCCGCTCCGAAGTGCCGTCGGGCAGGATGTTCCATGCCTTGGTGTTGTCGCGCAGTTGCAGGGAAAGCACCTCGTCGATGGTCTTTTGCAGTCCGGGCTCCAGCACCGGGAAGGCCACCTCGACGCGGCGGTCGAGGTTGCGCGGCATCCAGTCGGCGGACGCCAGGAAGTAATCCGGGTCGCCATCATGGTTCCATATCCGACACAGGTTAAGGTCGCATTAAATGTCTTGCTATCGCCGCGGCCAAAACGCAAGGCATGGGGTCCAAGCGGCCGACAAGCTCGCCTGGATCAGCCGAGCCAGGACTTGCATCGACCGAGACGGAAACCCCTGACGGCCTTTGCACGCACGCAGGCCGTCGCGTCTCGTAACGGAACATCAACGAACACTTCGCTTTTCCGACGCAACCGCGTCATCTCATGAACACACGGAGACGTTAGCCTTTCCACTGGGAATTCAAAATCGACGGACCGGGATTGTCTTCCCCGGTTCGAACCACTCAGGAGGTGGCAACGTGTCGAACTCGACGGGAACAGTGCCGCGGTATTTCCGGACGGTCTGGCTCTCCGACATCCATCTGGGTTTCCGTGGCTGCAGCGCCGCGTCCCTGCTCGCTTTCCTGCGTTCCGTGGAATGCGAGTTTCTCTACCTTGTGGGTGACATCATCGACATATGGTCCGTGCGCAAACGGCCCTTCTGGCCCCAGGACCACAACAACGTTCTACGAACGATCCTCGGCAAGGCCAAGTACGGCACCAAGGTGATCTACGTGCCGGGGAATCACGACGAAATGCTGCGTGACTACGACGGCATGGCCTTCGGCAACATCCGGATCAAGGACCGGGTCGTGCACCGGAAGGCCGACGGCAAGCGGTTCCTGGTCATCCACGGCGACCAGTTCGACAGCGTTGTGCGTTCCTCCAGGGCCATCGCGCTCCTGGGCAGTCATGCGTACGACCTGCTGCTGGCCGTCAATACGCGGCTCAATGTGGCGCGGCGCAGGGTAGGGCTGCCCTACTGGTCGCTGGCCGGCGCCATCAAGCACAAGGTCAAGAATGCCGTGCGCTACATCAGCAACTTCGAGGCGGCGGTGGCGTTCGAGGCGGCGCGCCTGGGCGTGGACGGAGTCATCTGCGGACACATCCACCGGGCTCAGATCGTTTCCTTGAACGACATCACCTATTGCAACTGCGGCGACTGGGTGGAGAGCAACAGCGCTCTGGTGGAGCACGAGGATGGACGGCTGGAGTTGTTGGAATGGCAGGACACTCACCGTATCGCCTACGGCGTGCAGGACGTGGACCCCGCTTCCGTAGCGCTGCTCACCGGCAAGGGCGACGCCCACCACCGCAACGGAGCGGTTGGCGGGCCTGGTAGTGCGCACTCTCTCCTCCACCGATAGCGCACGGCTAGAACCGGATGAGTACGTCATTCCCCCGAAAGCGGGAATCCAGGTGGGGCGGAGGCGGGGGAGGGGGACGCGGTGGCGTCTTTCCAGAAGCCTGGCTCGATGGGCTCCATCAGCGACACGAACCGCCGGGTCCACTCCAGCCAGGTGTGCTGCCGGGCGTAGGCCACGCAGTCGGCGGGATCAAGGTCGAGTGCGCCGAGAACGGCGGCGCGAAGGTCCCGGTCCAGCACGCCGGTCGTGCCGTTCCGTACCACGTCCAACGGTCCGCTGACCGGAAACGCCGCCACCGGAACGCCGCAGGCCATGGCCTCCAGCATGACGAGCCCGAAGGTGTCCGTCAGGCTCGGGAAGACGAACACGTCGGCGGCGGCCACATGCGCCGCCAGCTCCTCGTCCAGCTTCTGGCCGACGAACCGGACGTCCGGATAACGCGAGCGCAGCCTTTGCAGATCCGGGCCGTCTCCCACCACGTACTTGGTGCCGGGGAGGTCCAGATCCAGGAAAGCCTCGATGTTCTTTTCCACCGCCACGCGCCCCATGTACATGGACACTGGCCGCGGGCCCGGCAGGAAGGACTTGGGTGCGGGCTTGAACAGGTCGGCGTCGACGCCCCTTGCCCAAATGGCGAGGTTGTCGAAGCCGTTTCGACGCAAATGCCCGGCCAGGGAACGCGTCGCCACGAGGGTTCGAGCTGCGCGGCCGTGGTACTTGCGGAGAACACGGTAGGACCAGCTCACCGGAATAGGAAGGCGCGCACGTATGTATTCGGGAAAAAGCGTGTGGACGCACGTGGTGAAAGGGATACCGAGGCGGCAGCAGAAGGAGCGCGCCGCGTGTCCGATGGGTCCCTCGGTGGAAATGTGCACGGCCTCGGGCTTGAATTCCCGCAGGATGCGCCGGACTCCGCGGCCGGGGAGTAGAGCCAGCCGAATGGAGGGATAGGTGGGGCAGGGGAAAGTGGCGAAATCCAGCGGCGTCACGAAGCGCGTTTCGTGCCCTAGCCTCTCCAGGTGTGCGCGGGTCTGCTGCAACGTGCGTACCACGCCGTTGACCTGCGGCTCCCAAGCGTCGGTGATCAGTGCGATCTTCATCGCTGTAGCCACAGGTTAGCGCGTCATCGTTAAGGAATGATGAAGAACGGGTGAACCGTCGCTCGTTGCCGCGGGCGCCGGGACTGTAGTAGCGTGGACCGGTGCAAGAGCATCGAAACACCGCGGGAACAATGAGACCGATGCACAACGGTGACGAGCCTTCCTGGCGCAAGGATGCCGCTAGCCTCTCGGCGCCAGGCAGGCGTTGAGGATGGCGCCGTGGAGGTCCACGGCGGTGCGCCCGCAGTAGTCGAGGTCGTAGCCGGTGCGCACTTCGATGCCGCCCTCCAGCAGGCGCCGCAGCACCAGGCGGCGGAAGCTGCCGTGGCCCATGACGCCGTCTGCGTGCTCCTTGAGGTCGGCTTCCTCGTGGGTGGAGAAGTAGATGGCCTGCTCGGGGGTGAGGCCGTAGTGGGTGGTGAGCGCCTTGAAGCAGTCAGCCGACCAGTAGCCGGTCTGCTCTTCGGTGGCCCCGGCCGCGTAGAACTCGGCCACGGTGCCTTCCCAGAGGATCGTGCGCTTGAAGTCTATCTTGGCGCGAAACTCGGCCAGCATGGGCTCCAGGTAAACCTCGTCCTCGTCGATTCCCAACGCCTTGGCCGTCTCCAGCACCACGTGAATGTGTCCGGGCGGCTCGGGATGGAGGAGCTCATCGGCGAGTTTGCGCGCCATGGGCGCCATGAGGTCGCGATTGCGACGGAAGAAGGCGATGTGCTTGTGGTAGGACGCCGCCTCCACCGTGTTGATCTCGATGGTGTACGAAGCCCAGTTCTTGAAGAACGTCCGCAGCGCGGCGCGCGGCAGGCTCCCCTCCATGAGCTGAATCATGAACGGCGAGCCGGTCACCCGCTCGCGCCACCGTTGTGCCACCTTGCGATAGTGTTCGTCCACGTGAGCCCTGGCTTCGCCGGGACTCATGGCCGGGATGATCATGGGTGTTCCGCTCCTTTCAGCTACGGCACGGAAGCACCAGGGTGCACCGTCCGGTCAGGATCTGCCGTTCCTCCTGGTTGGCGCCCTCCAACTCGCACGCGATCCGCGGATCGGCGGGGTCATCGCTTTTCTCAACCGCCCGCACGGCGAACCGCATGGTGTCGCCCTCGAAGGTCGAGTAGGTGTGCCGGATGCCGAGCTTGCGCAGCCGGCCGCGGGGACCCAGCCAATCGGTCAGCATGCGCATCAGCAGGGCCTGCCGGTAGGCGCCGCTGGCGATGAAGGTGCGCAGGCCGGCGTGCTCGCGCACCCAGTCGCGGTCGTAGTGGAGTTGCTGCGTGTTCTCCTGCAGGCCGGCCCAGCGCACGGTGTCGATGATGGTGAGGGGACCGTACTCGCGCGCCACCAGCTCCGTGCCGGGTTGGACATCCTCGAAGAATCGTTGCTCGGCCATGGGTGTCTTCGCGCCGGTCATGCCGGTCATTCCTCACCGCGCTTGCGCCCTACTCCTGGACCGCGCCTGTCTCCACCATTGCCCGGCGGTCCGCGTCGGAGTAGCCCAGTTCGGCCAGGATCTCGCCGTTGTGCTGTCCCAGGGTCGGCGCCGGTCCCATCTCCTGTCCCCGGACGCGGGCGACCGCCCCGCGCGGGAACGGGATGCGGCCGAACCGCGGATCGTCCGCTTCGGCGAGGTAGCCGCGCGCGATGAGCTGCGCGTCCCGGGTCAGGTCCAGCGGCGTCGACACCGGCGATGACGGGAACCGGCGCCGCTGCCCCTCCTCGACGATCTCCGACTTGGTGAACTGTTTAGACCAGGCCAGCACCCGGTCCATGATGAAATCCTTCTTCTCCCGTTGCGCGTCGTCCGACCCCAGCGAAGAGTCGGCCATGAGCTCGGGGTCCCGGACCCATTCCACGAACTTCTCCCAGCGGCCGGGCCGGTTGATCTGGCTCACCACCCAGTGGCCGTCCTTGCACGGCAGCGCCCCGGAGACGGCCGTAATGGTGCCCCGGTTGCCGCGCCGCTCGGTGCGTGTCCCCGAGAACGTGTACTCGACCATGGCCTGCTCGACGAAGGTCTCCAGGCAATCCTGCATGGCGACGCGCACGCGCTGCCCCTTCCCGGTGCTTTGCAGTACGCGGAGCGCGGCGGCCGTGGCGACGGCCGCGTGAATGCCGGTGGCCAGATAGACGATGTGCCCGCCCATGAGCGTGGGCCGGCCGTCGCGGTGTCCGGTGAGGGAGAGCAGCCCCGAGCGGGCGTAGGCGCACAGCTCGTCCTCTGCCTCCTCGATATCGGTCCATACGATATCCGCCTTCGGCGCGTCGTCCTCGTCGACCGGCAGCGACCGGCTCGTCACCACGGCATCGGCCGTTCGCAGCAGCTCCAGGAACAACCGCCATCCGGCGGCGGAGTCGAGGTTGACGGAAAGGCTCCGCTTGCCGGCGTTCAGGAAATGGTGAAAGGCGCCGTGTTCCAGCCCGGACGCATCCCCCAGGAACGGACCGATGCGGCGCATGGCGTCGCCGCCGGGAGAATCGATGCGGATGACGTCGTGTCCGGACTCCGCGAGCAGCCGCGCGGCGTAGGCGCCCGCCAATGATCCGAGATCAATCACTCTCCCCACAAGCTCACTCCCTTGCCTGCCGTTCCCGGAAGAGCGCCACCGTGTGGCGTCGCGCGAACACCAGGCCGCCCTCGGCGTTGCGCACCTCCTCCAACTGCGTGACGTAAATCCCCGCGCCCATCCTGCCCTGGCGCGCCGTGATGTCCACGATGTGGCTCTGGCAGGTAAGCGGCTCGCCCAGGAGCACGGGCTGCAACCACTCGGTCTCGCTGCCGGCGTTGCGCACGTTGGTGTAGGCCGCGGGCACGGGAAGCTGCCGGCGCACGTCGAAGGATGACGCCTTCCCCTCGGGCTCCTTGATGCTGAAGGGCGTCCATCCCACCAGGATGGGCGGCAGAAGACGGCCGCCGTAGCCCGCCGAGCGGGCGAAGTCGTCGTCGAGCCACAGCGGGTTCGCGTCGCCGGTGGCGTCCACGTAACGGCGGACGTCCGACGCGCTCAACGTCTCCAGCGCGCGCACCGGGCCTTTCCGGCCGATGCAGCGGCGCAGTTCATCGGAGACGATGGTTTCGGGGGCGTCGCTCACTATACCAAGGCTCCCGTGCCGGCCAGCTCCGCCAACTCGCTTTCCGGGAGGGCCAGCCATTCCCGCAGCACCTCGCGCGTGTGTTGTCCCAGACACGGGGCGGGCGTTGCCGCCGGCAGGGCGCTTTCCGAGAACTCGAAGGGCAGCGCCGTCGTCAGCATGGAACCCACCCTGGGCTCGGCCATGCGCTTGTAGGCCCTGGACGGCGAACCATCTTCCACCAAGTCCTGGACCCGCCGCATGCGCGCGGCAGGGACGCCGGCCCGCCGCAACCGGGTCTCCACGTCGGCGCTCTCGAGCCCGCGGGTCCACGCCTCGATGCGCGTGTCGATCTCGTCGTGATGGCGCTGCCGCTCCTCCACCGTGGCGAAGCGGGCGTCGCCCGCCAGGCCCGCGTCCGGGACCGTCTCCGCCACCGCCTCGGCCAGCGCGCGCCATTGCGCATCGTCGTGGACGCTCACGGCGCACCACTGGTCAACGCCCGCGCACTGGTACACGCCCCGCGGCGCGCAGCGGTCCGAACGGTTGCCCATGCGCTCCGGGCTCCGCCCCTGCACGGCGCTGAACAGCAGGAGCGGCGCGATCATCGAGACGCTGCACTCGAACTGGCCCATGTCCAGGTGGATGCCGTGGCCGGTCGTTTCCCGCTCGGTCAGCGCGCCGATGACCGCGTAGCAGGTGTGAAGCCCGCCGATGTAGTCGTTCCAGGAGTTCGAGATGGCGGTGGGCGGGTCGCCCTCGGCGCCGGTGACCTGCATGAGCCCGGCGGCGCCCTGGAGGTTCATGTTCATGCTGGTCCAGTCGCGCCGCGGACCGCTGTGGCCGTAGCCCGACATGCTGGCGAACACCAGCCGCGGGTTGGCCGACCTGAGCGACTCGTATCCCAGGCCCAGGCGGTCCATGACCCCGGCGCTGAAGTTCTCCACCACCACGTCCGCGGCCTCGGCCAGGCGCCGGGCGATATCCCGGCCCGCCGGGTGCTTCAAATCGATGCTCACCGAGCGCTTGTTGCGGTTTGTGTTCAGATAGGAGGCGTGGCGCCCGTCCGAGTGCCGGTAGGACGACGGCCACGGGAAGTCCGGATGCTTGCTGCTCTCCACCCGCACCACGTCGGCGCCCAGATCCGCCAGCAGCCGCGTGCAGAACGGCGCCGCCAGCACGTGGCCGAAGTCGAGGACACGGACGCCGGACAGGGGAGGCGCATCAGGTTTCACTGTCTTCATACTCCGTTTCGTGGCTCATGCTACGCTGCGCGGAAGCGTGTTTCAAACCCGGGACCGGCTTTGACGCCGCCCCCGTCGTCCAGTCCCATCGTTGACAGCCAACCGCCCGAAACCTATATAATCGCCACCCAACGACCTCGCACACGGACCGATGCGAACCGAAAGGTTTAAGGTGAACGGAATGAATCGAATGAACGAATTCGTGGACACCCGACAGGGCCTGTTGGACCGCCAGGTCTTCTTCTCCCGGGACATCTACGAGCAGGAGATGGAGAGGATCTTCGCGCGCTGCTGGCTGTTCCTGGGCCACGAGAGCCAGATCCCCAACCCCAATGATTTCCTCGCCACCTACATGGGCGAGGACCCGGTGCTGCTGTGCCGGGGCGGGGACGGGACCATCCGCGCGTTCCTCAACATGTGCCGTCACCGGGGCAACCGGGTGTGCCGCGCCGACCGGGGCAACGCCACGTCCTTCATGTGCACCTACCACGGCTGGTGCTACGGCAACGACGGCAAGCTCATCGGCGTGCCCGGGATGAAGGAGATCTACAGCAACGAGCTGGACATGTCCCAGTGGGGCCTCGTGGAAGTGGCCCAGGTCGCCACCCACAGAAGCCTCGTCTTCGCCACCTTCGACCCGGCGGCGCCGCCGCTGCTGGACTATCTCGGCGGCCAGGACCAGGAGCTGAACTTCATGTTCGACCGCCGCGCCGGCGGCACCGAGGTCATCGGCGGCGTGCACAAATGGGTCATGAACGCGAATTGGAAGTACGCGGCGGACAACTTCTTCGGCGACGACGGCCACCACACCGTGACCCACGCCTCGGTGCGCCGGGTGCCCGTGGACAAACGCTACTACCCGCAGACCAACGACGACGCCCGACCCGACACGGACCGCGCGCTCTCCCGCGTCGCCGAGGGCCTCATCCGCGACTACCACGAGGATCACTTCGATGAGCTGGTGCGGCGCGTCGGCGCCGACATGGCGGAACGGCCCGGCCTGGTCACCACCGTCTTCCCCAACCTGTCGCCCAACTTCAGCCGCCACATGATCCGCCTGTGGCACCCCAAGGGGCCGGACAAGACCGAGATCTGGTCCTACTGCGTCGTGGACAAGGACGCGCCCGACGAGGTGAAGACCGCCATGCGCCTGCACCTCACCCAGACCTTCGGCCCGTCCGGGAACCTGGAGCAGGACGACATGAACAACTGGATCCAGTGCACCGACACCGCCCGCGGCGTGGTGGCCCGGCGCTACCCGCAGAACATCCAGGCCCATCTCGGACACGAGGACCGCTGCCCGCCCATCGGCGGCGGCCGGCGCCTGCGCGCGTTCTACGCGCGCTGGGAGATGATGATGAATGCCGGGAACTGGGCCGACGTCGACCTGGAGACCCGGTACTGGTAACGACCCCGCAAGCAACGGCGGAAGGTGCAACCCGACAAGGCGGAGGCAACGTGACCGATCACGATCTGTGGCATGAGATCAACGACTTCCTCGTGCGCGAGGCGCGGCTGCTGGACGACCGCGCGTTCGAGGAATGGCTGGAACTCTTCACCGACGACATCGTCTACTGGATGCCGGAACGGACCAATCCGTGGGAGAGCGACGACCTCACGGACACCGTCTCCAAGCCCGGCGAGCTGGCGCTCTTCGAGGAATCCAAGGAAACCCTGCGCACTCGCGTGGCCCGTCTCGCCACCGGCATGGCCTGGTCGGAAGTGCCGCCGTCGCGCACCCGTCACCTCGTCACCAACGTGCAGGTGGAACCCGGCGAGTCCGACTCGGAGTTGAGGGTGCGTTCGTATTTCATGGTGTACCGCACCCAGCTCGAGCACAGCCGGGACGTGTTCGTCGGCGAGCGCGACGACGTATTGCGCAAGGTCGGCGACCAGTGGAAGATCGCCCGCCGCACCATCGTCCTCGACCAGGCCGTGCTGCAGTCGCCCAACCTGAGCATCTTCTTTTAGGGAGCGTGGGATGAACCCGATGAACGATCTCGTGGACACCCGACAAGGGCTGCTGGACCGCCGCATCTTCGTCTCCAGGGACATCTACCAGCAGGAGCTGGAACGCATCTTCGCGCGCTGCTGGCTGTTCCTGGGCCACGAGAGCCAGATCCCCAACCCCAACGACTTCCTCGCCACCTACATGGGCGAGGACCCCGTGCTGCTGTGCCGCGGCGCCGACGGCACCGTCCGGGCGTTCCTCAACATGTGCCGCCACCGCGGCAACCGCGTGTGCCGCGCCGACCAGGGCAACGCCACCTCCTTCATGTGCACCTACCACGGCTGGTGCTACGGCAACGACGGCAAGCTCATCGGCGTGCCCGGCATGAAGGAGATCTACAGCAACGAGCTGGACATGAAGCAGTGGGGGCTCGTGGAAGTCGCTCAACTCGACGTCTACAGGGGCCTCATCTTCGCCACCTTCGATCCCAAGGCGCCGCCCTTGCTGGACTACCTCGGCGGCCAGGAGCAGGAACTGGGCGTCATGTTCGACCGCCGCGCCGGCGGCACCGAGATCATCGGCGGCGTGCACAAGTGGGTGATGAACGCCAACTGGAAGTACGCCGCCGACAACTTCTTCGGCGACGACGGCCACCACACCGTCACCCACGTGTCCGTGCGCGAGGTGCCCGTGGACGACCTGTCCTACCCCCGCACCAACGAGGAGCCCCGCCCCTATTCCGACGACATCGGCTTCACGCGGGTCGCCGGCGGCATCATCCGCGACTACCTCCTCGACCACTTCGACGAAGCCGTGCAGCGCATCGGCCCCGATCTCGCCCGGCAGGCCGGCCTCGTCACCACCGTCTTCCCCAACGTCTCCCCCAACTTCATCCGCCACATGATCCGCGTGTGGCACCCCCGCGGCCCCGAGAAGACCGAGATCTGGTCCTACTGCGTGGTCGACAAGGAAGCCCCCGCCGAGATCAAGACCGCCATGCGCCGCCACCTCACCCAGACCTTCGGCCCCAGCGGCAACCTCGAGCAGGACGACATGAACAACTGGGAGCAGTGCACCGGCACCGCCCGCGGCGTCATCGCCCGCCGCTACCCCCAGAACATCCAGGCCCACCTCGGCCACGAGGAAAAGTCCGGCGCCTTCGGCGGCGGCAAGCGCCTGCGCCGATTCTACGCCCGCTGGGCGATGATGATGGAAGCGGAGAGTTGGGGAGAGGTAAACCTGGACACGAAGTACTACTAAGGGAGCCGCTTGGCGACCTCCAATACCCGCTTGTAAACGTCGCGTTTGGCCAGCGAGAAAGTCCGGGCGACGAGCTTCGCCACCTCGTTGGCCGTGCCTCCCGCTTCCAGCAGCCTGCCGATCTCCGCCCGCAACACCTCCTCGCTCACCGGCGGCCGCTCACTCCGTCCCGCGACCACCACGACGAACTCCCCCTTCACATCCACATCATCGAGCCTCTCCGCCAGCTCCGAAAGGGTGCCCCGCAACAACTCCTCGTGCAGCTTGGTGAGCTCGCGCCCCACCATTGCCGCCCGATCGCCCAAAACATCGAACATGTCGCGCAACGCCTCCCGTATCCGGTGCGGCGCCTCGTAAAGCACCAAGGTACGGTCATCGTCCGCAAGCTGCCGCAGCACCTCCCGCCTCCGGCCCTGGCGGGCCGGCAGGAACCCCTGAAAAACGAACCGGTCCGTGGCCAGTCCGCACACGCTCAACGCCGCCGTGGCCGCCGACACCCCCGGCACCGGCGTCACCCCCACCCCCATTTCCGCCGCCGCCCGTATCAAGTGATAGCCCGGATCCGAAATGGTAGGCGTACCCGCGTCCGACACCAGGGCAATGTCCTCTCCCGCCTCCAACCGCCGCGTCAGCACCCCCGCCTTGGCCCTTTCATTCCTCTCGTGGTAGCTGGTGACCGGCGTCCCGATCTCATAACGGCTCAGCAGTTTGCGCGTATGCCGCGTATCCTCCGCCGCGATCAAATCAACCTCCCGCAACACCCGCAACGCCCGTAGCGTAATATCCTCAAGATTCCCGATCGGCGTCGCGACAACGTAAAGCATCTACCTACTCGCCCGTAGGGGACCGCGGCCACGACCGCAGTGTTCCTCGCATCGTGCCACCCCACCCCTGGATTCCCGCTTCCGCGGGAATGACGATTCGGGGAGTTCGTCGACGCCCCAATTGGCCTCGCAGATTCAAGATGCCATGGATAACGCCGCCACGCAGGGATGGGAGGTCAGGCCCCGGGATGATGTTGGGTCCGCCCTCCATCATCCCGGGGCCTGTCCTCCCATCCCGTCCGGCCCTCCACCACCCCCCTCCAACATCGCCCTCAACCCATCCTCATCAAGCACCCGAACCCCCAACTCCTCCGCCTTCGCAGCCTTGGACCCCGGATCAACCCCCACCACCACATAGTCCGTCTTCCCACTAACGCTACCCGACACGCGCCCGCCCGCCGCAACGATGGATTTCTGCGCCTCGCTACGCGACATGGTCTCAAGGCTCCCCGTAAGCACGAAGCTCAACCCCGTGAGCGCCCCCTCCGCCGGAGCCTCCGCCTTCAGCCGGAACCCCGCCGCCAGCAGCTTCTCGATGACCCTCCGGTTTCCCGGCTCCGCGAAAAAGCCCGCGATGCTCTTGGCCACCTCCGGCCCCACGTCCCGCACCTCCGTCAACGCCTCCTCCTCCGCCCCCATGATCCCGTCGAGGCTGCCGAAGTGCTCCGCCAGCACCTTGGCCGTCGCCTCCCCCACGTGGCGGATCCCCAACGCGGTCACGAAACGAGCCAGAGACGTGTCCTTGCTGCGCCCCAGCTCGCGGATCAAATTCTGCGCCGACTTCGCGCCCATGCGCTCCAGCGACGCCAGCGTCTCCTCGTCCAGGCCGTAAAGGTCCGCGCTGTCCGCCACCAGTTCCTTTTCCACCAACTGCTCGATGAGCTTCTCCCCCAGCCCCTCGATGTCCAGCGCGTTGCGCGATCCGAAGAACTTGAGGCTCTCCTTCAGCTTGGCGGGACACGACAACCCCACGCAGCGGTACGCCGCCTCCCCCTCCTCGCGGTACACCTGGGAACCGCACCGCGGGCATTGCGAGGGCATCTCGAAGACCCGCTCGCTCCCGTCCCTCTCCTCCTCCACCACACGGACCACGTACGGGATCACGTCGCCCGCGCGCTCGATGACGATGGTGTCGCCGATGCGGATGTCCTTGCGCTCGATCTCGTCCATGTTGTGCAGCGACGCGTTCCGCACCGTCACCCCCGCCAACTGCACAGGATCGAGATGCGCCACGGGGGTGAGGGTGCCGGTGCGCCCCACCTGCGGATGGATGTCGAGGATGCGCGTGGTGGACTGGCGCGGTTTGAACTTGTAGGCCATGGCCCAGCGCGGCGAGCGCGCGATCTGCCCCAGGCGCCGCTGCAATTCCAGGCTGTTGACCTTCAGGACCACGCCGTCGATCTCGAAGGGCAGCGCGTCGCGCCGCTCTTCCATCTCCTCCTGGTAGGCGACGATCTCGTCCACGCCGCGGCACACCCGCGTGAGCGGCACGGGCTTGAGCCCCCAGTCCTGGAGCGTCGCGAGGAAGTCCGCCTGGCTGGCGAACGCCGCCGGCTCCACCACGCCCATGCCGTGGCAGAACATGTCCAGGGGCCGGCTGGCGGTGATCTTCGAGTCGAGTTGCTTGAGGGCCCCCGCGGCGGCGTTGCGCGGATTGGCGAACACGTACTCGCCCGCCTCCTCGCGTTGGTTGTTGAGGCGCCGGAAGCCTTCGGTGGGGTAGAAGATCTCGCCGCGCACCGCCAGGAGCCGCGGCACGGGCGCGCCGTCCCGTCTCAGTGAGAGCGCCACCGAGCGGATCGTGCGCACGTTCTGCGTGATGTCCTCGCCGTCCGTGCCGTCGCCCCGTGTGGAGCCCACCGCAAGGACGCCGTCCTCGTACACCAGCTCGACGCCCACGCCGTCGATCTTGGGCTCCACGACGTATTCCAGGGGATCGTCGGTCTTGAGGAACCGCTGAATACGCTGCTCGAAGTCCGCCAGCTCGTCCGGGCTGGTCACGTTGTCCAGCGACAGCATGGGCAGGGTGTGCCGCACCGTGGCGAACCGCTCCACCGGCGGCCCTCCCACCTTGCTGGTGGGGGAGTTGGGCAACGCCAGCTCCGGGTGCTCCTGCTCCAGCCGGGTCAGCCGCCGGAACATTTCATCATATTCGGAATCGGTGACGACCGGCGCATCGAGGACGTGGTAGCGGTAGCTGTGCTCCTCCACCCGCGCGGTCAGCTCCCGGATCTCCTCCTTCAACGCCTCCAGTGATTCGGCCACCTTGCAGCTCCTTCAATGCACCTCACGGACGTTGTTTAGTGTATGTCAACAAGAAGGCCGAGCCGCAAGGTTCTGATTCCTTTGCGTCAGGCCAGGATGGACGCGGCACTCCGCGAGCTTGCGAATGGTTTCCCGCGCCGTCAGCCTGCCCTCCTCGGTGATGATCGCGGTGACGCAGTCCAGAGGCGTGAGGTCGAAGTAGTAGTTGATCACCCGCAATCCCTCGGGGATCTCGGCCAGGATCTCCTCGGGCGGCCGTTCCCGCAGGTGGCTGTCGCGCGACGCGGACGGCAGGAACTTCTCGCTCCCCGCCAGAACGTAGAACGGCACGCCCCAACTCCGGGCCGCCGTGGCCAACCCGAGGGTGCCGGCCTTGTTGACGACGCCGTGGGCAGTGACGGCGTCCGCCCCGACCACCAGCATGGCGCGTTCGCTTCGCCGCAGCAGCGCGAACGCGAGGCTGTCGCTGGACAGGGTTGCCGCGATGCCGTGCCGGGCCAGCTCCCGCGCCAGGGCGCTGCCTTCGTCCACGGGGCGCGACTCGGTGCAGTGGACCGAAAAGCGGCGCCCCGCATCCCGGCAACTCAGCAAGGCGGCGCGGACGGTGGAGCTCGCTGAATGGGTGAAGATCGCCGCACCCGGCTCGATGATTGCGCCGAGGTGGCGTCCGATGGCCCGGTTGTGCTCATCCATGCGTTCGACGAAGGCGCCCGCGGCGCGCCGCACCCGGCCTGGGATGTCGTCGTGGGCCGGCGTGCCGGCGCTGCCGCCGTCGTCGTCCGGCACGCTTTCCAGCACGGCGCCGAAGAGATTGTACAGCGGCGCCATGGCCGGATGCGCCTCGATCAGCGCGTTCCCCAGCTCCAGGATCAGCGCCACGACATGGCCATGGTCCGCGGTGCCGCGGGACGCCACGGCGTGTTCCCCGCAAGCTTGGTCGACGCGCTCCGCCGCCAGCGCCGCCGCGTGCCGGGAAATGGTCTGGGAGCCGGACGTGTTGTCGTTGCGAATGGACTCAACCGCCGCGTCACGTACCATGGAAGCCTCCCGCCGCCGTGACGCCCGCACCCGGTGCAGACTTGCGAATGTCGCGCGTTGACCGGTCACGCCGCCTGTGATAGCTAGTGCCAAATTCCAGGGGGACCGCCAGCGCTGGTGGGCTGGTTGCAAATAACATTGTGAAACTGCTGGCGTTTCTCGTCACGGACTCGCTTCGATGCGCACCGGCGGATACCGGTCCATTCTCAAGAAATACCATGTGGCAACTCCTCTGGGGAATCCTGTTCAGCTTGCTTGTCGCGGCCTGTCTTCCCGTGGATGAAGTCGCGCAGGGGCCCCCGGGTCCCTTTGGGGACGACGCCAAGGTCGCCGTCCCGGCGGAAGCACAGGCCATGTACCGCTATATGCGCGCCCGCATGGACGTGCTCGACGGCGACTTCCAGGCGGCACACGAGCACTATGAGGCAGTGCGGGAGCATGACCCCGACAGCGCCTTGGTGCGCGCGCGCCTGGCCGGGTCGCATCTCGTCCTCGGTGCGATCGACGACGCCCTGCGCGAGGCGAAGGCCGCCGTGCGGTTGAACGGCCAGGAGCCGGATAACCGCCGCCTGTTGGCCGGGCTCTACGGGGCCACCGGCAGGGTGGACGAAGCGATCCGGGAATACCGGAAGCTGCTGGAGCTGGACCCCGAGGATTCGCAGTCGCTCCTGTACCTCGGCGCGATCCATCTGGCCGAGGGCGACTACGAACAGGCGCGGGAGAGCCTGGAGCGTTACAAGAAACGCAATTCTTCATCGCCGTTGGGCCCGTATTACCTCGGCCGGGTCCTGGTGAGTTCCGGCGAGTTGTCGCTCGCGGAGGAGAGTTATGCCGCGGCCCTCAAGCTGCACCCTTCCTCCGCGCCCGTGTTGGCGGAACTGGCGCTGGTGCAGGAGTTCCGCGGTCGCCGTGACGAGGCTCTCAAGACCTACGAGAAACTCCTGAAGGCCGACTCGCGGAACGAGTGGGCGGGCAAACGCATCAAGGCCCTGCGCGCAGGCGGCGAGGATCTTGCCGATGCACGGGCCGAGTTCGACCGCCGCGGGGATCAAGAGGCCTCGCCCGGGGCGGCGCGGATGAAGATGGGGCTCGTCTACTACGAGCTGGGTAGCCTGGAGGCCGCGGTCTCTGAGTTCAGGCTCGCCCTGGCGGAACGGCCGGAGGACCAACGCGTTCGGTTTTTCCTGGGCCTGACGCTAGCCCGGCTGGAAGACGAGGAAGGCGCCGCGACGCATTTCCGGCGCATCCCCCGGGACAGCCAGTATTTCGTCGATGCGCGGGTCCAACTCGCGTCGATCTACCAGGGACAGGAGCGGTACCCCGAGGCGGTGGGCGCCATCCGTGAGGCGTTGGAGGTGGACGACCGGCGACGCGGGGAGTTGCTGCGTTTTCTGGTCGAGATCTACCGCAAGGCCAAGGATCTTCCGAACGCCATCGAGGTCATGCACGAGGTGGTGGAACTGGACCCCGAGAATGATCGCGTCTACTTCACGTTGGGGGCGCTTTACGACGAGAGCAAGGACAAGGACAAGACCATCGAATACATGCGGAAGGCCGTCGAGCTCAACCCGGACAGCGCGCCCGCGCTGAACTATCTGGGCTACACCTACGCCGATTTGGGCGTGGAGCTCGACCGCGCGGAGGAGCTGATCGTCCGGGCGCTGGAGATCTCCCCTAACGACGGATACTACATCGACAGCTTGGGGTGGGTGTACTACCAGAAGGGGGACTACGAGAGGGCCATCGAGCAGCTCGAGAGGGCGGTGAGCCTCGTGGTGGACGACCCGATCATCATCGAGCACCTCGGCGACGCGTATCTCAAGGTCGGAGAGACGGACAAGGCGCTACGTAGCTATCGCGACGCGTTGAAGGCGGCCACCGAGGATGAACAAGTGGAGCGGATCCAAGGGAAGATCCATCAACTGGAGCCGGCAATTTGACGGCGTTGCGGTGTAGACGAATGCGCGCGTTGGCGGCGGCGTTGTGCGCGACGGCCCTGTTGGCGGGCTGCGCCCTTCGACAGACCGACCCCGAAACCGACCCCGCCCCCAAGCCCAGGACCGTTCGACCCCTCGGCGCCATTCTCGAGGAACGGCACCGGGCGCTTCAATCGTTGCGCGGCTTGGCCAGGATCAGCTATCGCGCGGCCGGGAAGAGACGCGCGTTCAACGCCGCGGTGCTGGTCCGACGACCGCACCGTCTCAGGCTCGAGGCGTTCTCCCTGGTGGGCGCGGCGCTCATTCTCACCGTCGACGACGATGAGGTCACCGGGTTCCTCCCCTCCGAAGCGCGTTTCTACCGCGCCCGGACTTCACGACAGAACCTCTTCAGGGCCACCGAGTTGCTGCTCGAACTGGAGGAGATGGTGGCATTGATGATGGGTCTTCCGCCGGTGCGTCCGGGCGCCGCCTGGCGCGCGGCCGGCTCGGCGCTGCGGCGCACGCGGGCGGACGGCGGTACCGATGTCCTTACCTTCGATGCGCAGATCCAGGCCCCGGTGCGCTGGCAGCGCTTCAGCCCCTCGGGCAAGCCCTGGTACGTGGCCACCTTCGAAGACTTCGCCGATACTTCCGCCGGCCCCTTCCCGCTGAAGATCACGCTGGAGACTCCTCCGCTACGGCGTTCCTACCAGATCCGCTACGACAAGCCGGAGTTGAACGTCACCCTGCCCGAATCCCACTTCGTCCAGGAACTGCCCGACGGCGCCGTGAGAATCCCGCTGCCGACGCCCACGGGCTGATCAAATATCGAACGCGGCGGCCACGAGTTCCTTCGTGTATTCATGCCGCGGGGTCTCGAAGATGGCCGAGGCCGGACCCTGCTCGACGACGACGCCCTTGTGCACCACCAGGACGTGGTGGCTCATGGCGCGCACGACCTTGAGGTCGTGGCTGATGAACAGGTAGGCGCAGCGGTGCTGCTCCTGGAGCCGTCGCAGCAGCGCGACGATCTGGGCCTGCACGGACACGTCGAGGGCGGAGGTGGGCTCGTCGAGCACCACGAAACGCGGTTTGAGCACCATGGCCCGGGCGATGGCGATGCGCTGGCGCTGGCCGCCCGAGAACTCGTGGGGATAGCGGTGGCGCGCCTCGGGCTCCAGCTCCACCTCCCGCAGGGCTTCGACGATGAGCGCGTCGCGCTCCTCGGCCGCGCGCCCGAGCCCGTGGACCACCAGGCCCTCCTCGATGATCTGCGCCACGGACAGGCGCGGGTTGAGCGACCCGTAGGGGTCCTGGAACACCACCTGCATGTCGCGCCGCAGCGGCCGCAGGGCGCGTGAGCGCAGTCCCTGGATCTCGCGGGCGTCGAAGCGCACCGAGCCGTTGCTGCCGGTGAGGCGCAGCAGCGCCAGCCCCAGCGTGGTCTTGCCCGAGCCGCTCTCTCCCACCACGCCCACGGTCTGTCCCGGGTGGAGTTCCATGGAGATGCCGTCCACGGCGCGCACGTGGTCCACCGTGCGCCGGAGGAGGCCCGCCTTGATGGGGTACCAGACCTTGAGGTCGTCGCATGCCACCAGCGGCGCGCCGCCGGTGTCGGGAGGGGCCGGCGCGCCCTTGGGGGTCGACGCCAGCAGGTGGCGCGTGTAGGGGTGCTGGGGCCGCTCCAACACGTCGGCGGTGGCGCCCCCTTCCACGATCTTGCCGCGCTGCATGATGCACAGGCGGTCCGCCAGCCGGCGCACGATGCCCATGTCGTGGGTGATGAACAGGATCGCCATGCCCAGCCGCCGCTGCAAGCTCACGAGCAGCTCCAGCAACTGCGCCTGGATGGTCACGTCGAGGGCGGTGGTGGGCTCGTCCGCGATGAGCAGGTCGGGCTCGTTGGCCAGGGCCATGGCGATCATCACCCGCTGGCGCTGACCTCCCGACAACTCGTGCGGGTAGGCGCCCAGGCGGCGCTCGGGCTCGGCGATGCCCACGAGCCGCAGCAGCTCCAGGGTGCGCTCCGTGGCCGCGGCGCCGTCGAGCCCCTTGTGCAGCTTCAGGGTCTCGCCGATCTGGCGCGCGATGGTGTGCAGCGGGTTGAGCGAGGTCATGGGTTCCTGGAAGATCATGGCGATACGGTCGCCGCGTATCTCCTGGAGGTCCCGTGGCGCGCCGCCCAGCAGCTCGGTCCCCTGGAAGCGGATGCTGCCGCGCGGGTGGCTGGCGGCGGGGTAGGGGAGGAGTTGCAGGACCGACAGTGCCGTGGCCGACTTGCCCGAGCCGCTCTCACCCACCAGCGCCACGGTCTCGCCCTTGCGAATGGTGAGGGAGACCCCGTCCACGGCTTCCACGGCGCCGGCCCCCGCGCCGAAGCGCACCCCCAGGTCGTCGATGGCGAGCAGGGCCGTGTTGGCTCCGGGGGCGCTGCCGCGCGCGCTGCCGGCCGCTTCCGGCGCCATGGTCCCGGACACGGCCTCGACGGCGCTCCCGGCCGCCGGTGCGACTGTCGCGGGCACGGCCTCGATGTCGCCCGCGGATTCCTGAGCGAAGGTCTTGCGCGGGTCGAAGGCGTCGCGCACCGCCTCGCCGATGAACACCAGCAGGCTGAGCATGATGGCGATGACGAAGAAGGCGCTGAACCCGAGCCACGGCGCCTGCAGGTTGTCCTTGCCTTGCTTCAGCAGCTCGCCCAGGGACGGCGAGCCCGGCGGCAGGCCGAAGCCGAGGAAGTCCAGGGCCGTGAGCGTCACCACCGCGCCGCTGGTGATGAAGGGCAGGAAAGTCAGGGCCGCCACCATGGCGTTGGGCAGCACATGGCGCGCGATGATGCGCGGGTTGCCCACGCCCAGGGCACGGGCGGCGCGCACGTAGTCGAGGTTGCGCGCGCGCAGGAACTCCGCGCGCACCACCCCCACCAGCGCCATCCAACTGAACAGCAGCATGAAGCCCAGCAGCCACCAGAAGCTCGGGGTCACGACGCTGGCCAGGATGATGAGCAGATACAGGGTGGGCAGCCCCGACCACATCTCGATGAAGCGCTGGAAGATCAGGTCGAGCCACCCGCCGAAGTAACCCTGGACCGCCCCCGCGCCGACGCCGATGACGGAACTCACCAGGGTCAGCACCAGACCGAACAGCACGGAGATGCGGAAGCCGTAGATGAGCCGGGCGGTGACGTCGCGCGCCTGGTCGTCGGTGCCCAGCCAGTTGCGCGCGCTCGGCGGCGAGGGCGCCGGCGTGGGCAGGCCGAATACGATGGTGTCGTAGCTGAAGGGAATGGGCGGCCAGAAGATCCAGCCGCGCTCCCGGATGAGCGCCTGGACCTCGGGGTCGTTGTAGTCGGCGTCCGTCTCCAGGAAGCCGCCGAACTCGGTCTCGGGATAGTCCACCAGCACCGGGGTGTAGAACTCCCCCTCGTAGCGCACCAGCAGCGGCCGGTCGTTGGCGATGAACTCGGCGAACAGGCTCACGAACAGCAGCACGGAGAACACCACGAGCGACCAGTACCCGCGCCGGTTCGCGCGGAAGTTCCGCAGGCGTCTTCTGTTGAGCGGCGTCATGTGGCGCTCGGCCTCAGGTTTCCCGGCTCTCGAAGTCGATGCGCGGGTCCACCACCACGTAGGTGAGGTCCTCCACCAGCTTCATCACCAGACCCAGCAGCGTGAAGAAATAGAGCGTGCCGAACATCACCGGGTAGTCGCGGTTGATGGCCGCCTCGAACCCCAGCAGGCCCACGCCGTCCAGCGAGAAGATCACCTCGGTGAGGAGCGCGCCGGTGAACAGGATGCCGACGAAGGCGCCGGGAAAACCGGCGATGACGATGAGCATGGCGTTGCGGAACACGTGCCGGTAGAGCACCCGCCGCTCGCTCAACCCCTTGGCGCGCGCCGTCATGACGTATTGCTGGTTGATCTGGTCCAGGAACGAGTTCTTGGTGAGCATCGTGAGGCCGGCGAAGCCGCCGATGACCATGGACATCACCGGCAGGGTGATGTGCCAGAGGTAGTCGACGATGCGCTGCCAGAAACCCAGTTCGCTCCAGTTGTCGGACACCAGGCCGCGCAGCGGGAACCAATCGAAGTAGCGCCCGCCGGCGAACAGCACGATGAGCAGGATGGCAAAAAGGAACCCCGGCACCGCGTTGCCGACGATCACGGCACCGGAGGTCCACACGTCGAAGCGCGTGCCGTCGCGCACGGCCTTGGCCACGCCCAGTGGGATGGAAACCAGGTACACCAGCAGCGTGGTCCAGAGCCCCAGGGAGATGGACACGGGCAGCTTGTCCATCACCAGTTGCACCACGGAGCGGTCGCGGAAGAAGCTGTCGCCGAAGTCGAAGCGCAGGAAGTTCCCCATCATCAGGAAGAAGCGCACGTGGGGCGGCTTGTCGAAGCCGAACTGGCGCTCGATTTCCTTGATGAACTCGGGGTCGATGCCCTGGGCGCCGCGGTAGCGCCCGGCGGTGCCGCTGTCCCTTGACTGCTGGGCCGACGGTCCCACCTCCCGCTGGTCGCCGCCGCCGCTGAACCGTTCGGTGGCGGACACGTCCGTCTGCTGGAGCTTCGCCAGGATCTGTTCCACCGGCCCGCCGGGCGCCGAGTGGATGATCACGAAGTTCAGCACCATGATCCCGATCAGCGTCGGGATGATCAGCAGCAGCCGGCGGATGATGTAGGCGAACATGCGCTTACTTGGTGTCCTGTTGCGTGTTCCCCCCGCCACGGCGCCTGGATTCCCGCTTTCGCGGGAATGACGGTTCGGGGCTTCGGTACCAGCCAGTGATCGTCAGCTCCCGGAGCGCTTCGCTTCCAGCTCGGCCACCTTCCGGGGGTCGACCCACCAGGCGTCGAACTGCACTCCCTGGGTGGGGGTGGTCTCGGGGCGGCCGAAGCGGTCCCAGTACACCAGCCGGTCGTAGGGGATGTGCCACTGCGGGATCACCCAATGGCCCCACTGGAGTACCCGGTCCAGGGCGCGCACGTGCGCCACCAGGCTCTTGCGGTCGGCGGCGTTGATGACGCCCTCCACCAGCGCGTCCACCACCGGGTCCTTGATGCCGATCAGGTTCCGGCTGCCGGAGCGGTCGGCGAAATCCGATCCCCAGTAGTTCCGCTGCTCGTTGCCGGGCGAAAGCGACTGCCCCCAGGTGCCGATGACCACGTCGAAGTCGAAGTCATCGAGCCGGCGGCGGTACTGCGCGCTGTCCACCGTGCGCACCGTGGCGACGACGCCGAGCCGCTCCAGGTTCTTCGCGAAAGGCAGCACGATGCGCTCGAACAAGGGGCTGACCAGCAGCACCTCGAACTCCATGGTCCGGCCGCTGGCCTTGTGCGTAAGCTTGCCCGTGGCCTTGTCGAAGCTCCAGCCGGCCTCGCGCAAGAGCTTCGCGGCCCGACCGAGGTTGGCACGGATGCGCCCGGAACCGTCGGTGGCCGGCGGCTTGTAGGACTGGGTGAACACCTCCTCCGGGACCCGCCCGCGGAAGGGCTCGAGCACCGCCAGCTCCTCCGGGCCCGGCAGCCCGGTGGCCGCCAGTTCCGAGTTGTCGAAGTAGCTCCGGGAGCGGGTGTACTGCCCGTAGAAGAGGGACTGGTTGGACCACTCGAAGTCGAAGGCGTTGGCCAGCGCCCGGCGCACCTTGCGGTCCTGGAAAATCGCCCGGCGGGTGTTGAACACGAAGGCCTGCATACCGGTGGAACGGTCGTGGGGGATCTCCTCCTTCTTCACCAGCCCCTGCTTCAGCGCGGGGAAGTCATAGGCCGTGGCCCAGTTCTTGGAGCTGTTTTCGTCGCGGAAGTCGTACTCGCCGGCCTTGAAGGCCTCCACCGACACCGTGCCGTCGCGGTAGTAGTCGTAACGGATGCGGTCGAAGTTGTCCCGGCCGATGTTCACCGGCAGGTCCCGCCCCCAATAATCTTCCACCCGCTCGTACGCCACGTCCCGGCCCGGCTCGAAGGCGCCCACCTTGTAGGGGCCGCTTCCCAGGGGCGCCTCCAGGGTGGTCTTGGTGAAGTCCCGCTCCGCCCAGTAGTGCTTCGGCAGCACGATCAGTTGTCCCAGGATCAGCGGCAGTTCGCGGTTGGTGCCGCTCTTGAACGTGAAGCGCACGGTGCGCGCGTCGCGCTTCTCCACCTGCTTCACGTCGCCGTAGTAACCGCGGTAGAAGGGCACCGCCTTGGTGATCAAAGTCTCGAAGGTCCAGACAACGTCGTCCACGGTCACCGGCTTGCCGTCATGCCAGCGCGCCTCCGGCCGCATCCGGAACTCCACCCAGGAACGGTCCTGGGGGACGGTGATGCTCTCCGCCAGCAGGCCGTATTCGCTGAAGGGCTCGTCCGCGGAACCGGTCATCAGGGTCTCGTAGATGCGCCCGATGCCCGCGGCCGGGCTGCCCTTGACGATGAATGGATTGAAGCTGTCGTAGGTGCCGATGGCCTGAAGACGGACGGAGCCGCCCTTGGGCGCGGCGGGATTCACGTAGTCGAAGTGCTTGAAGTCCGGCGGATACTTCAGGTCGCCGTGCATGGCGATGCCGTGGCTCGGGCGCGCATCCTCGCTCGCCTCCGCTACACCCGGCGCGGCGGCGAGCGCCAGCGCCCATAAAACCGCCCCCAACAACCGACTCGATTGCATGGCACCTCCTTGAGTTGGTCAACACGAAGTCTTGGGGAACACGGATCAAACTTGGGACACCCTGATCAACAGGAGCCACTTCATCAGTATGGATGAAAGTACGATGACCGCAAGAACCCCTTGCAAGGGCCGGGAGCGAGACCGCCCCGAAACGTTCCCGCGCCGCGGCCAAGGCACGCCGTCACAGCAACTCCACGTTGGCCCGGGGCACGGTGACGATCTCGCCGTCGGGCAGCCGGGCGTCCAGTACCCGGGTGCGGGCGCCGGTCTCGATGGGTTGCGGTTCGGCGGGCAGCGAGATGATCTCCGCGGCGACGCCGAAGTGGGGCTCCCGGATGATGCGCACGAAGGCGCCGACGCGCAGCCCGGTCGCGGGGTCCCCCGGCATGGCGGAGGGGAGGGCGCCGGTTCCCGCATCCTTCCCGCCGCCGGAGCCGGCCGGTTCTTCCATCCGGGCCACGATGATTTCCGGCCGCACCGCGCCGGCGCGCACCTGGGTGGCGCCGTTGATGGAGGCGGCGCGGCCTTCGAGGCGCCGCAGCAGGTCGTGGGTGCGCTCGGCCACGGGCAGCCAGCCGAAGCCCTCGGTGACGATGACGGTCATGGACACGTCCTCGTGTCCGGTGACGGCCATGCCGAGATCGTAGCCGAGGTAGCCGGTGAGCGCGTAGTCGTCGATGGAGCCCACCACCAGGCCCGCCGCGCCGTTGCCGGCGGCGCGTTGCAGGGCTTCGAGCGTCGGGCGCGTGCCCCCCACCAGCACCTGGCCGGCCACGTCGTCGGGGATCTTCGCGGGCCCCAGCAGGGTCTTGGGGCCGCCGCCGAGCATGCGGATGGGACCGAAGCGTTCGCCGCCGACACCGAAAATCCCCTGGATGAACGCGCCCTGGCTCTCGATGGTGACGGATTTGTCCGGTTCGACGGCCGCCACGGTACCGGCCACGTAGGCATTCAGGTCGATGGCGTGGGGCGCGAGCCGCACTCCCACGTGCCCGGTGCGCGGCGCGATGAACTCGACGGTGCCGCCCACGGGGGCGTGGAAGCGCGAGCGAAACAGGCCGAAGAGGCCCACGTGCTCGCACAGGAGGTCTCCCTCCGTGATGACGTCGCCCTCGTTCACCGAGAGGCTCTTGAGGGCCTCCGCGGGCTCGATACCGAGAGCTTCGGGGATCCGCAGGATGGAGAGGTCGCCGGGCAGTTCGGCGCGCGCCACGACGGTGTCCGCGGCCACGACGTCGCCGGGGGCGCACAGGATGCGGCCCGGCACGGGAAGCTCCCGGGTCTTCCGCACCACGGCTTCGGCCGCCACCTGGAGCGTGGGCGTCAACGCCTGGCTCATGACTCCATAAGCCCCAGCCCGGCCATGACGGCCCGGCGCTCCGCCGCCTGCTCGTCAACGTACGGAGCGGTTTGAAGAGGACGGTTGCGGCCGTCGAGGATGACGCCGCACAGGCCCGCGGTGAATTCCCGTTCCAGGGGCATGCCCGCGCCGGCGCCCACGTCGATGGTTCCGCGCGCGGGCCGGACGACGAGCCGGGTCGCGGCGCCGGGTTCCAGGTCGATGCGGTCCAGCGCGCCCGCCTTGAAGGGTTCGGCGGGTTCGCCGTTGACGAAAACTTCCGCCAGCACCGAGCCTGCCGGCCGCTTGCGTGGGAACACCGGCACCACCGCATGAGCCACGCTCACGAGGCAGTCGCGCAGGAAGATCTCGCGCGCGGCTTCGGGGTGGATCGAGGCGAACACGCCCAGGTGGGGCATCATGAAGATGGAGTCCACGGCGATCTGCGTGAAGCCCAGCAGCTCGAATCCCTCCACGATCATGAGCGCGGCGCTCATGCGGTCCGGGGCGTGGCTCAGGACGCCGCCGGAGCCGATCACCAGGTCCAGGCGCATCATGTCCACCAGGCCCGCGCGGCTCGCGGTCTGCGAGAAGATGTCGGCGATGCCGCGCTGCTGCTGCACGCCGCTGAGCCCCACCGCGAGGGAGCGATGGTGCGCCAGCGCCAGGCGCAGGGCCTCGCGGCACACCGCCTGCTCCAGCCACAGGTCCTCCAGGGTCTGGGGGATCGAGGTGGGCCGGATCATCTTGTTGCGCAACCGGTCGCGGACCTCGGAGGGCTGGATTTCGTAGGGGAGCCAACGGCGGAGGGCTTCGACGCCGGCCTCGATGAGCACGTTGGCCACGGAATAGCTCATGCCCAGGTTGGCGCTCACCGTGCGGTTGAACGCCGGCTCGCCGTCGCGGTTCTCGAAGACGCTGAACACGTCGGTGGTGGCGCCGCCGATGTCCGCGCACAGCACCGCCTGTCCGGTGCTCGCGGCGTGCTCCCGCACCATGTCCCCAACGGCCGCGGGCGTGGGCATCACCGGCACCGGCGTCCAGCGCAGCAGCTTGTCGTAGCCCGGTGAGTGGCTCATGACGTGGGTGAGGAAGAACTCGTGGATGGCCTCGCGCGCCGGGCCGAGGTTCTCGGCGTCGAGGACGGGGCGCACGTTGTCCACCACCGCCATCTGGGCGGTCTTCTCCAGGATGCGCCGGACATCGTCCTCGGCTTCGGTGTTGCCCGCGTAGATCACCGGCAGTCGCAGCGTGTCGCCGAACCGGGGCCGCGGCGACGCCGCCACCAGGGTCTCCGCCATCTCCACCACGTGCTCCTGGGAGCCGCCGTCCACGCCGCCGGTGAGCAGGACGATGTCGGGCCGCAGTTGCCGCAGCCGCTGGATGCGCTCGTGGTCCTCGCGCCCGTCGTCCGCGGAGATGGCGTCCATGACGATGGCGCCGGCGCTCAGGGCCGCCCGTTCCGCGGACTCCGCGCTCATCTGGCGCACCACCCCGGCCACGGTCATCTGCAAGCCGCCGCCGGCGGAGCTGGTGGAGAGGTAGAGGTCGATGCCGTGGGCGCCGTCTTCGCCCGATTCGAGGAACGGCGCCCCACCGTCTTGCCCGGCGTCCGGCGTCAGGATCTTCCGTCCGCTGATCTCCTCCACCTCCGCGAAGGCGTTGAGCGCGCCGGCGGTCACGTCCGCCACCGGCTGCTCCACGGTGGTGGGGGCCTCGCCGCGGTGCGTCTGGCGCCAGCCTTCCCCGGTCTTCTCGAACAGCAGCGCCTTGGTGGTGGTGGAGCCGCAGTCCGTGACCAGCACGGTGCGCAGGGCGGCGGGATCCGTCTTCATGCGATCAGCCCCGCCAGCGCGCCGTACCAGTCGATGAGCAGGAACTGCACCCGCTCCACCAGCAGCGCGGTGCGTGCCATGACCGTGGAACCGAAGAACGCGCCGAAACACACCATGAGAAGCCAGCGGCCCGAGAGGGAAACGCCGTCGGCGGCGCGGTTGCCGTGCCGGAACGAGAAGAAGAAGTAGTACATGACCGCCAGCAGCGTAAAGATGAAGAACGCGTTCTCCAGGCTGGCGCCCACCGCCAGGGCGCCCTCCTCGAACACCACCAGGGGGCGGAAGCTGCTCACCACCTGGGGCATGATCTGGTTGAAGAAGCCCTTGAAGGCCAGCCCGCCGCTCATTCCCAGGGAGAAGCCGATGACCAGCTTGGCGAGCCACGCGTACCGCCGCGAGTACAGGAAGTAGTAGAACAGCCCGAACACCATGGGCAGGAGGTAGAGCAGCAGACGCGGGTCGTACTCGTGGGACAGGCTGCCGTCGGGGTAGGTGACGATGTCCAGGCCCAGCATCGGCACCAGCACCTTGGGCCAGAGGAAGTTCTTGATGCCCAGCACCAGGCCGAAACCCGCGGCAATGCCGATGAACAGGTGCTCGAAGACTCGGAAGAAGGGGTTCTCCTTGATCAGGAAGCTGAAGATGGCGAGCGTGCCGATGCCTCCCACGAGCACCGTGGCCACGTGCCAGGTGTCCAGGCTCGTCATGGGTCAGGACTCTTCCTTTCGGCGCCCGAGCAGGCCCGCCAGATTTCCCAGGATGATGAAGGCGATGACCACGAGCTGGGCCACCCCCAGCCCGGTGTTGAGCATCAGCGACTCGTCCACCGGGCGCTCGGGGTAGCGCCGGCGCAGCAGCTCGGAGTACCATGCGGCCCCCGCCAGTCCGCCCAGCAGGCCCTGGATCTGCCCCGAGTCCAGGTAGATGAACGCCTCCGGGATGGTGATGGAGGTGCAGCCGTGGCCGAAGGCCGGCGTGTAGTCCTTGCTGGTGAAATACTGCACGTAGTTGTCGAAGGCGCCGACCAGGCCGGTGAATTCGGCGAGAAAGGCGATCTGGCGCAGCGTGCGCAGTTCGCTGAACGCGGGCAGCTCGGAGATGCGGTTGCCGCGGGCGTCCTTCTCGAACAGCTCGGCCAGATTCTCCGACTTGGGGATCGCCTGGATCAGGATGCCGGCTCCGGGCCGGTAGCCGAGGTTGATCCAGTCGCGGCCGTACTCCCAGGTCTCGCCGGGGTTTTCGCGCTCGAGCTGGCTCGCCACCTCCGCGGGGATGGACTTGAGGAACGGCTCGGCCAGATAGTAGAGCGAGAACAGGATCACCGGGATGCGCCGGCGCATCAGATGCTCCACCACCGCGCGCGCCTGCGGCTGGTTCTCGCCCTTGGTGCTGGGGCCGAAGTCCATGGCCACGAAGGCGTAGCGGGCAGGCGCCGCCTCGATGCCTTCCACCACCTCGAAGAACCGCTCCGCGTCGCTCATGCGCGCCGGCTGCACCGTGTACTGCGTCACGATGGGCGCGCTCAGGGCCAGGAAGACCATCAGGTAGATCCAGCGGCGGTCGAGCCGGGCGAGGTTCACGTCAGCGTTCCTCCCGGTCGAAGGACTCCGATTCGATGGAGAGCCACATGCGGAACGCCATCACCAGTCCCGCCACCCCGGCGCCGAAGGTGATGGCGCGGAACGCGGCCGAGTTGGGTATCTCCAGGAGCCACAGCCGCAGGTCCGGCAGCCCGGACCAGATCCACACGCCGAAGGGGATCTGCCCGAGCATCACCAGCACCGCCGCGATCATCATGAGCGACGATTCGGCGGAGCGCACCCGGAAGGCACGGTAGGCTGCGGCCGCGATGTAGAATCCCAGCAGCGAGAACATGGCAGAACCCAGGGCTACGAACAGCCCTTCGAAGAGCAGCCGGTAGACGTGCTTGGGCGTGGCGTACTCGTACTCGAGGTTGCGCAGGCTGCGCCAGTTGTCGGCGAGGCCGCGCAGGGCGCGCACCACCGCCGTGTTGGCGGCAAGGTCCGGGGGCGCGCCGTCGGCCACCGTGAGGCTGCCGGCCGCGGCGCGCGCGGCGGCGGCGCGATTTCCCGCCTCCGCCAGGTAGCCTCGCGCGAGCCCGTGGTCGATGCTCCCTTGCTCGAAACGCTCGAGGTCGACGGCGCCGACCTCGTCTTCGATGCGCGCCAGCAGCCGGTCCACCGCTTCCCGCAGGCTGCGGTTGCGCGCGGCCGCGGGCAGCACGCCTTCGGTGGCGCCCTCGTGGTCCGACCGGATGCGTCCCGCGAAGTCCGCCAGCCGGGAAATGCCCGCAACCTCCTGCGCCACCCGGCTGGTGCCGCGCCAGTCCTGCACCGTCACGGCGATCATGATGGCCAGACCGGAGAGCAGCGCCAGGCTGTAGGGCCACTCCCGGCGCAGGAAGACGATCCGCGAGCCGTGCTGCATGAGCAGGTTGATGAGCCCCAGCCCCGCGGCCATGGCCCCCACGGTGATGAAGCCGTTGGAGATCTGGTCGTGGTAGGTGTCGACCTTGACGCCGAACACGGTGCCCGGCAGCACGAACTCCAGGAAGAAGTAGATGCCGCCCAGGAACGTGACGAGTTTGATCAGGCGCGCCCGCACGTTCACGACCCGACCCCCCAGCCGAGGTGCATGAGCGTGCCCAGGTTGGTGAGGCCCAGTTCGGGCCACAGCGAGTTCAGGGTGGCGATGCCCACTCCGACCAGGATCATCAGCAACAGGACGAGCTTGGCGCGGTCCTGTCCGTAGAGGCTGCCGAGCTGGACCGGTTCACGGGTGAGATAGGCCGACGCGGCGAACAGCTCCTCGCCGATGAGGGTGTAGTCGCACGCCGCGATGAAGAACGCCACCTGCTCGGGGCTCACCGACGCGCCCACCTGCATGGCCCCCACCTGCTGCCCCGCCTCCGCCAGGATCAGCGATTCGGCCGCGAAGTTGCCGAAGAGAAAGGCGCCGGCCACGCGCTCCCGCTGCACCATGCCGATGTAGCCCGCGGCGAAGGCGAACTGTTCCTCTGAAAGGAAACGGACGTTGCGCGGGTCGAACTGGGCCGAGCGGCCCTCGGCGCGGTAGGCTTCCCGCAGCACGTCCTCTGCGATGGCCATGACCTCCGGGGTGTTCTGCGGCACCAGCAGGCGCAACCGGTACTGCGCCGCCTTGCGCGCCACGTAGTAGAGCACGCCGAGGCAGGCGTACAGGACCGGGCTGACGTTGGTGAGGCCGGTGGAGAAGGACAGCGGACGCCCCAGCTCCGCCGAGCGCCCGGCGGCCTCGTCGATGGCGTCCACTCCGGCCAGCCGGCGCACGTAGAGGTCCTTCCGGCGCCGCGCCACGCGGATGTAGTAGAGCACCGGCCCGATCATCAGGGCCATCACCACCAGCACCCCCGGAGTGGCGTTCTCGAACCCGCCCATCAGCCACCACCGCCTTCCCCGGCCAGTTCCTCGATGCGCCGGACGAGCCGCTCCACGTTGTCCCGCGACTGCAGAAACGCCGGCAGCTCCCGCGCCTTCGCGCCGAACAGCGGCAGCATCATCGGCAGGCTCATCACCGCCGCCGTGTGGAACAGCGACGTCAGCGGCTTGTGGGCTTCGAGAAACAGGATCGCCGGCACCGTCATGCGCCGGGCATGCACCGCCTGGGCGAGGCGCTCGATGAGGGCGTCGGTCCCGCCGGTTCGTTCATGGTGATGTGCTTCGATGGTGTTCACGGTCCGATGCGTTGTCATCCGTCAGGGCCGGCCAAACCCTGGTTCCGGCCACTGTTCGGGGTCCTCCTCAATGAAGAAGGGCTCGAGCTCGCCAAAGCGATTCCGACACAGCCAGCCAATCACATTCCCGTTAGCGTCCCACAACTCCTCTGGCCGCTTGTTCTCTGGCCGCTTTCCCCGTTTGACTCCCCATTCCCCCCGCGTGTGTGGACTTTGAGAATCGAGTGAGCGGACAAGCTCCTGCTTGAGAACACACGCGAGATACGCTGGCGAATGGTGACAAACTGATGAGTAGGCTGGCGAGTTTGGAAAGGACGGCTCCATTGAAGCAGGTCTGTGGGACGCCTGAGTGGGAGAGCCGAGAGCCAGTAAGGCAAACGTCACTACGACAATGATTGCTGTGCCCGTGTTCCTTCTTACCGTTTCGCTTCCTTCTGGATTGTCTTTCGACAGCTCTCCAAGACTCTCGGCACAACGCGGAAACAGGATCGCCGGCACCGTCATGCGCCGGGCAGGCACGGTGTTTGCGCAGCGCTCAATGAACGCGTCGGGGTTCACCGCGTGGCTCCGAAGCCAAGTGAAGACCACGGAACAGCCCACTTTCCGATGAGTCTTTGACAGGCCGGGTCATTTGGCTGAAGTTGGCACCGAGTACAAACGAAGTCACTCGCACCCAAAGCACACAGCGTTTGTAAACCGGCACGCGGCGAGAAGTCGATACCAGCTGCCGGGCCGCTGGATGGGATGTAGGGCCGCTTGAGTGAATGGCTCGCGACGCTGAACTCGCGTGACAACTCCTTGATCACGTTCGCTGCTGCCCCTGTTCGTAGGGTGACCTCTGTCAGGTCCACCTCCTTCGCGGAGGGTCCCCAATCCGGTACTACCCCTGCCGGTAGACCTAGCCCGAGAAAGCCCAAACCCAGACTGCCGCAGGGAATCGGTCCGATCGAAGGGTCGCGGAAGCCCGTCAGAACGCACTTCGTCCAGCATCTCGGGAGTCGCACGGTCCAGCCGCAGCCGGTCAGGGGAACGTCGACGTAGCGACACTCCGTCACGTAACTCGGCGTTGGTCCGGCCGAGGCGCTCAACGGAAACACCACGACTGCAATACCGAGGCACAATATACCAAGTACCGTCTTCATCTTCTTCTCCTAGATACAAGGCCGAGGCGTTCGTTTCCAAGGCCTATGAAGCGGGTCGACAACGGGACCGTCCATGCATGGCGGAAAACTGATTAGGCTTGGCGACGGCACGGCCGGTTCGATTCCGGTCGCTCGGCCTAGTCGTAGTTTGGCCCGAATGGCCCGCGTGACGGCGGCCGGTGTCATCTCGTGTTCAAGATTCTCGATCCATTGCGCGAGTCTCTTGCCCGGACTGATGGCGAGACTCGCACGCTGGCCGGCCGCCGCGAATTGTGGGTCGTCCATCAAGTCCAGGAATCCGCGTCGGAGTACTTGGATGGCATCCGGCGCAGCGCCCGGTGGCACGCCCCAAGCGTGCGGTACGATGACCGGGAGAGCCAAAAGCCGAAATGTCGTGGCTTTACCCGCGATGCCGTCCTCCAGGAATGGCACGCCCGCGATGTCCCAATCCGGATGGCGGTCCATACCGAAGTAAGCGATTGCCCTCGCGCCACGCTTGGCCAGCCGACGTTCCCTGCTTGACCAGATGACGCCCGCGTTGCTTGCGAGCCGTTCCTGGATGCGCGCGTGGAATTCGTGGGATACGATGGTGGTCGTGTCCCGAGCTTCCGCCACCGCGGCGGCAGCGCTGCAATTGGCGGTTCCCGGCAACGTGCAATGGACATTCAGTTCGGGCATCTGCGAGTTGAGGCTCTGAAACTGTGAGTTCCGAGGAACGACGAGAATGGGTTTCTCGTTGATTGAGCCGAGCCATGCCCAACTGGCGAGATCGCTGTCATCGAAGAGCTGCCTTTGGAGGGTTGAGCCGGTAGGCTGTAGCACGGTTACGCCACCCCTAGTCTTGTTGGCGGCATACGCGACGGCAGCGCGGCCGCCTCTCCCGGGCACGTTGACGACAATGACTTCCGGTTTGCCCGGCAGGTGTTTTCCGAGGTGGCGCGCAACCAGCCGCGCGTGGAAGTCGCTGGCACCGCCCGGCGAATGTGGAGAGACGATCCGAATCGTGCCACCCAGCCCTCGCACCCCCTCTTGATTTCTCGGGTGAGGGTGAACGCGCAAGGCCGACTTCTTTTCTAGCTTGTTGAGCTGGTTCAGCATGCGCTCTAGCGCTTCCTTCAATGCTTGGGTGTCGACCGCGACTTGGCGCCCCGCCTCCTTGGATGTTTGGGCTTGGTAATTCACGGATTCCCCGAGGGCCGGCGAAACGAGCCCTAGGGCGAGAATGCCGATGCTTGAATACCTCAGCACACCGTCGATCATCTCGGCCCCTCCTTGGCGTTTATGGCTTGGGTGAACTCGCGCCGAAGCACGTCCTCCAAGCATTCCAGGAGCGCGTCTGATGCGCGCGCTGCTACGGGCTGCCGCGGTCGGCTTTGACGGGTACATTCGATGAGCCCATACCCATCTGGCCCGAGGTGGCGCACAACGCGCCGAACCATGGTAGTCATCCACTTGAACGCTGGCGTCTCTTTTCCTGCTTTCTGGGCCGCTCTCCTGCACGCAGCATATTCGGTTGCCACTGCTCTCCTGCGCGCAGCATATTCGCTTGCCATTGTGGTGGCAGAGTCATCTCCTTCTGGCGAATCTTCGTGTTGCCTTGTTGGCGTGACTCCGGTGGCGCACAATTCGGCAGCCAACTCTGTTGGGTTGGCGGTGATCCTTTCCTTCGTCGCCTCCTCTATCAAGCGATACTGGCCGAGGAGTTGAACGACGGCCGCCGCAAACGGGCTCGCCAGCGTTTTGCGGCATAGCCACTGCTTTTCGTTCTGTGTCGCTCGGAACTTTGGTTGGCCCGCTACCCGGTTCCACACCCGGAGCCCCGCCCCCCAGAACGAAAGAGCTGCGTCGGCCTGGAGTCGGTCCCCGCCCGGGACGAGGCTCTGGTAGACCTTCTCGATTTTGGGAACAAGGATCTCGACTACGATGTCCTTGAACTCATCTGAGGCCCGGATCTGGTACGGCGACGTATGACCGCGCGATCCGAACTCAATGAGCCTGTAGCCGTCCCGTCCGAGGCATGTGCAGGCGCGCGTGATGTGTAGTCTGACCGCGTGAAATGAGCCGCTGTCTTCGGAGCCGCTGGTTGTGACCACCCTTCGGGCGAGGTCGCTGATCGACGCGGCGGGGCCGTCGACCAGGAGCGTCTGGACTGCGGCGGCGACCGTCTCGGATCGCGCAATCGCGGGGAGCGCAACAACGGGCGTTCCGCTTCGCGTCGTGGCCTTGCTGTTCAGACGGTTGACGACGTCAGCCCACATGCTCACCAAGTGGCACCATGCGATGA
The DNA here is from genome assembly GCA_026712905.1 of Deltaproteobacteria bacterium. Taxonomy (NCBI): domain Bacteria; kingdom Pseudomonadati; phylum Myxococcota; class Myxococcia; species Deltaproteobacteria bacterium. Next base: position 4,470 of record JAPOPM010000126.1, on the reverse strand, counting down.
AATCAAGCTGGAATGTCGACTCCATACCGAAACCCTACGGCGACGGGGCGGCGTATGTCGAGCCCGGGCACGATCAAGTTCGTAAAATATTTGCAGGGCGCCCTGATCGTACCTTTCGTCAACCGCTTCCACGAGGCTTGCCTCCACCAGAGTCAGAGATTCGGCGGCGAGGCCCGACGCAGTGCCTACCAGCGCGAGCGGATCGCGCACGGCAGCGTCCAGTGCGTCAAAGTCGTCAAGAAGAGATAAAGCGACGCTCCCGAGACACCAACGGACCGGCCAGGGTGCTCTTTTCTGTCTGCCGGGCACCGCTGATCACCACCGCCAGCATGGTGCGTAGACATTGATCAAGGCGGAGCCCGATCGGGCGCGGCAGAAAATCATTCATCATGTGAATGATATCCATTCACGGCCGCCGCGATCTTGCTGCTGCACGCCGGGGCGACACGACGGAAGGGCTGGCGCTGGATGTCCTTGCGGCGCCTTGGTGGAGAGTCGTTTGATCAGGTGGTAGCGTTGCTTCAGGTGGGCGGGCAGTTACGACATCGCCAAGGCTCGAAGGCGCGCGGGGGAGATCAAGGTTGCATCGTTCGCGTCGGCGTCACCGTTTTTTGGACGATGAGCGTGGTCCCCGCTCAAGCGCCTGTTCAGCCAGCAACGACGACAACCAATCCGTCACACCGGGATACCGGGCTGTGTCCAGGACAAATTCCTGTCCTCTTGAGGCGCTTTGCAAAGTGCAGTAGCCATCACCACGCTGCCAGCGTTCCGGTGTGCCGTGATAGCTGAGCGGCGGCTTTCGGGCATCGGGATAGAAGGCGGCAGGGAGCCGCCATCGGGTCAATGATCCGGCGTCCGGATCGGTCAGGATCAGCCGATCATCGATCTGTCGAAAGAGACCGGCCCCGGGTGCATCGACCTCCCTCCCGTTCAGGCGTAGCCCATCGGCAGCGATGTAGAGCGTATTGTTCACGTCGCGCTTGCCCTGGAAGTGGGGGTGATAGCGAGCCCAAGGCAGGGTCTCGGACGTCAGCTCGTCAACCTTGTGAATTCGGCCAATTTGCAGCCAGCCCCAAAGAACATGCTTGGCGCCATCCCGCCTGATGAAACGCCAGCCGCTCCCAGTGCGTTCCACCGGCCGAAACAGACCGAAGAACAGGAAGAGATCGCCCGCCTGTACGCTCTGCTTCCGCAGATGACCTTGAGCGATACCGGTCTGTCCAAGTAACGGTCGCCATCCATCGGCACGAGGCAGCGAGGCTCTGTCGAGGTCCGGGTCCAGATGGGCGTAGTGTCGGAGCCGGCGGGTGTCGCCGGTGAGATCGGCAATGAGTTGCCCGATATTGACGCCTTGATACTCGATCTCCCGGTAGGCGATGCGAGAGTTCCTGTCCGGAATCGGCAGGGAGAGCATCGTGCCGTCGGGAAGAATCGGACTGGGACAGCCTCCGCTGCCGGAGTCGAATCCCTTGCGGCTCAGGATCAACCGCATCGTCCGCCCTGGTCATCGGGCACCTTCGGCCACCGGTGTGGATCGCCGTCGCGACCGGGCTGAAATCTGGTGCGGATGTAGTCGACGAAACACCGAGCCTGCTTCCACGGCGTCTCCTTTCCGTGGCCGGACTGCCCACGCGGTACTTCCGGCCGATACTCGGGCGGCAGGTCCAGGGCGTTGCCGCCGAAGTAGTAGAACTCATCCGCAATCAGTACGTATCGGCCGGAGACATCCCGCCGATGATGATCTTCGTTGGGCCTGTCACGATTCCAGTGATTGCGGTTCGGCAACTGCTCGAAGTGCGTCCAGGAGTCCGCGTCCGGTCGCAGGGGGCGATAGATGTTGTCACCGGCCCTCGCCATCGGGCCTCTGGCGGACATGTCGGGGATCTTGTCCTGAAAACGCGAGTCGGAAAAATAGTCTCGCATGGGCAGCTTCTCGGCCACACGCATGAGATAGATCAGGCGCTCCGAGCCCACGTCGTGGCCGGCGAGTGTCCGCGAGGTAAAACCGGCGATCCAGTCATCCACCGATTTGAGCCGGCGAATCTGCGGCTTGCAGGTGGCTAGGGTCAAGGTGTGACCATACGGATTCGGCGCGAAGCCGGAGTCATGGGTCATCTTGTAGCTGAACAAACGCATGTCACGAATGTGCCACGAACCGCGTGGGCCGCGCGACCTGCGGTCATCACCGTTACCCTTGGCGGTTTCAGGTGAGTCGGACCCGGCGGGTCGTTATCCGCCTGCATCGTCGGGCTCCGTAGCCGGTCTGCGAGATGGAGTTGCCCCGATTTGGTGGACACCTAAACTGTGCGCACTTCGTACTGAATTGGTGCTCGCAGCGCTCAACATGGCCATCGGACAGCGCCCCAAAGAGGTGGTCCATCATTCCGACAAGGGTTCCCAGGCCGATCTCAAGGGGTCATCGCAACACGTCCTCGGTGGTGTAAGAGTAGCAGTTCGTTGAAGGCTTCGGATGGGGTTCTCCACCCGAGAGTCTTCCGCGGTCGGCGGTTGAGTGTGGCGGCGACAGCAGCAAGGTCGTTAGCGCTGTGCCTATTGAGGTCAGTACCTTTAGGGAAGTACTGCCGCAGCAGGCCGTTGGTGTTCTCGTTCGTGCCGCGTTGCCACGGACTGCGGGGGTCGCAGAAGAATACGTGCAGGCCAGTGTCGATACGCAGTTGAGCGTGCTGGGCCATCTCCGCGCCTTGGTCCCAGGTCAATGACCGACGAAGTTGATCAGGGAGCGTAGCGATCGTCGAAGTGATGGCATCCCGGACGGCTTCGGCGCCATGCCCCGCAAGAGCCGGACCGTTCTTGATCCTGAGTCGGCCACGTTCGGCCATGCGGGGTAGGTGGAGCAGCATCGTGAATCGGGTGGTGCGTTCGACCAATGTGCCGATGGCGGAGCTGCCAAGTCAGATGATTAGGTCGCCTTCCCAATGTCCAGGAACAGCTCGGTCCTCGGCTTCGGCGGGCCGCTCGCTGATCATGATGTCGGGGCCTACAAACTTCTTGCCGCGACCACGGCGGCGAGCCCTCGGCACGCGCAGCGCCCGCCCGGTGCGCAGGCAGGCCGTCAACTCGCGGCGCAGTGCCCCTCGCCCCTGTATGTACAGCGCTTGGTAGATGGCCTCGTGCGAAGTCCTCATCGAGTCATCGTCGGGATACTCTATCCGGAGCCGATGGGCGATCTGCTGCGGGCTCCACGCTGTCGCCCAATAGCGGTCCTGGCGGCGGCCATGACCGCGACCACTCCAGAAGCCCACGTTGGGGCCAGGCGCGGGCATCGAACGGAGGGCGTTCCAGACCCCGGCCGAGGTACGCATGGCCGTCTTCCAGTTCATCGAGGGCTGGTACAACACCAGACGTCGGCACTCCGCCCTGGGCTACTTGAACCCGAACGACTTCGAGAGCGCCGCTGCGGCGGCTGTGGAGCGTCCCAAAAGCGACGCTGGCCCGAACGGCGGAGCCGACCTCGAGGTCTCCCTGATCCGCGAGTCGGATGTCCATGACGACCCTCCGAGGCTACCCAATCCCTCGGAAATGGAGAAGGCTTTACTTCCAGCGGCTGTCGCGGACCTTCAGTGCTGGTGCCGACAGCCCTCAACTGTCCACTGAATCGGGGTAAGTCCAGCGGCACTCACACCGACAATCAATGTGTGCAGTTTTCGGTTGCCACAAATGGGAGATTTACAGTTGCCCGCTGCACCAGCAAAGAAATTCCCGCTATCTGATTCAAATAGCGGGAATTTTGGTTGCTGGGGCGCGCAACCACCGGAACCTACCGGTTGAGATTCTTGCTTTGTTCTCTCAGGAAATTTTGCAGCCGTTCGATGCGGCCGCATGAAGGGGTCAGTCCTGGGCAGAGTTTGCCCGGAATCAGGCGTTTTCTGAGCGCCTTGGCCGACCAGCGGAGCCCTTCGGGATGCCACGACCGGACTTGGTCACATCGCGGTTGAACTCCAGATAGCTCTCCCGCTCGTGATGCCGTTCTTCCTCGACTTCGTGCTCGTGCGCGTGGGGTCGATGCGGCGCCCGTTAGCTGGAGGAAGCGCACCAAGGGCTGTTCCGGCTCTCGCGAGCCGCAACAGTCCACGGCCATTCCCTGGCGGGCGGCGCGACTCTGGTTGACTGACGCTGGCTAGGGGTGTACACAGATTTGTGCTTTTTGGGAGCATTGTACTTACAATCTCTTTGGGAATAGTGTATGTCTAGCCATGCGGATCATCGCCAAGAGGACGCTCCGGAATTTCTGGGAGCGGCATGCGAATGCCGAGGAGCCGCTGCTCGCCTGGTATCGCGAGGTTCTGAAGGAGGACTGGGATACGCCGGCGAAGGTGAAGGAGAAGTACCGCAGCGCCAGCATCGTTGGCGGCAACCGGGTGATCTTCAACATCAAGGGCAACGACTACCGGCTCGTGGTGAGGATCAACTACCCGGCGCGCATCGTCTACGTGCGTTTCGTCGGCACCC
>JAPOPM010000125.1 GCA_026712905.1 Deltaproteobacteria bacterium | reverse complement strand
TTAATTCGCATAATAATATGCGGAGGATTTTTCGTTGTCGGCAAGGCGCGATGACGAGCAGTGGCGGGTACCACGCGAGGAAGAGCAACGCAGCCGACGGCGAAAAAGACCCGCAGATTATTGTGCGAATTAACCAGACACCACACTAGAACTCGTGAAAGTACGGATTCCGCCATGGCTAACAACCGCGTGACCGTGGGGTTGATCCAGTCCCGGGCGTCCCTGGATCCCGACCGAAACCTCGCCGCCACCGCCCGGCGCATTCGGCTGGCCGCCGAGGGCGGCGCCCGGATCGTGTGCGTCCAGGAGCTTTTCCGCTCGCGGTATTTCCCGCAGACCGAGGACACGGAAGCCTTCGCCCTCGCGGAGCCGATTCCCGGACCCACCACCGAGTGTTTCTCTCCGCTGGCGCGGGAGCTCGAGGTGGTGATCGTCGCGTCGGTGTTCGAGGCGCGCGCCCCCGGCGTCTATCACAACACTGCCTTGGTCATCGATGCGGACGGCCAGATCACGGGCCGGTACCGCAAGATGCACATCCCGGACGACCCCGGCTTCCATGAGAAGTTCTACTTCGCTCCCGGCGATCTGGGTTTCCGTACGTTCCGCACCCGCCATGCGCAAGTCGCCGTGCTCATATGCTGGGACCAGTGGTTCCCGGAAGCGGCGCGGCTGGCGGCCCTGGGCGGCGCCGAGATCATCTTCTACCCCACCGCCATCGGCTGGGGCTCCGGAGAGAACCGGACCGAGCGCCGCACCCAGCTCGAAGCCTGGGAGTTGGTGCAGCGGTCTCACGCGGTCACCAACGGGGTCTACGTGGCCGCCGTCAACCGGGTGGGTCGCGAGGGCAAGATCACCTTCTGGGGCAACTCCTTCGTTTCCGACCCTTCGGGCCGGGTGCTGGCGCGCGCGGCCGGCAACAAGCCCGAGACCCTTCTGGTGGACTGTGCTCTCGGAAGCATCGCCGAGGCCCGCCAAAACTGGCCGTTCCTGCGAGACCGGCGCATCGACGCCTACGGCGGCCTCACCAAGCAGCTATTGGATTGATTCGTGGGACGCGATGTCCGGTTGGCGGACCCGCGAGGCGCGGGCTATCGGATGCCGGCGGAATGGGCACCCCATGCCGCCACGTGGCTCGCCTGGCCGCACAACCACGACACCTGGCCGGATCACCTGGAGCGGGTGCGCGAAACTTGGTTGGAGATGATCGGCGCACTGGTCCCGGGCGAGACCGTCCATCTCCTGGTCGACGACGCTTCCTCCGAAGCCGCGGTAGCGGCAAGGCTCCGGCAACGCGGAATCGACGCCGGCCGCGTGGTCTTCCATCGTGTGCCAACCGTCGATGTGTGGATCCGGGACTACGGGCCGACCTTCATCACTCGCGCGCAGCCTTCCGCGGCCCTGGCTCTGGTCAACTGGCGATTCAATGCCTGGGGGCTGAAGTACGCGGACTACGTGGCGGACGACGCCGTGCCGCGGAAGCTGAACGAGGCGTTGGGGCTGCCCGCGTTCATGCCGGACATCGTGCTGGAAGGGGGCTCCGTCGACGTCAACGGCGCCGGTCTCTGTCTCGTCACCGAGGAGTGTCTGCTCAATCCCAACCGCAATCCCGGTTGGGAACGAGCGGCAATCGAGGCGCTGCTGAAGACGGCGCTGGGACTTGAGCGCGTGCTCTGGCTGCCCGCGGGCATGGCCGGGGACGATACCGACGGGCACATCGACAATCTCGCGCGCTTCGTGGACCGGGAGACGGTCGTGTGCGTGGTGGAGCCGGACCCCACCGACGAGAACCACAAGGCGCTCCAGGAGAACTACCGCCGTCTGGCCGCCGCCACGGACGCGGCCGGCCGGCGACTCCGCGTCGTCCCGCTGCCGCAGCCGGACCCGGTGACGGCCGACGGCGCGCGGCTGCCCGCGAGCTACGCCAACTTCTACATCGCCAACGGCGTCGTGCTGGTGCCGCTCTACGGCGGGCCCAGGGACCGGACCGCGCTGGACACCCTGGCGGACCTGTTTCCCGGTCGGCGAATCGCCGGCATCGACGCGCGCGCGCTGATCCTGGGGCTGGGTGGGATCCACTGCGTCACCCAGCAAGAACCGGCAGTGACCCGGTGAACCGGCGACTTGACAGGCCGCGCGGGGCTCTCTAGTGTTTGATTCCGGGCGACCGGGATGGCACCCGAACCACTTGACGTCATTTCCGCGAAACAGGCTGTGTCAAGACTCGTGAGGCACGCACATAACGAATACGTCATTCCCGCGGAAGCGGGAATCCAGGGGTGGTGAGGTGGGGAAACGCCGCTGTAGTGCCCCTCCACCGCCCCTGGATTCCCGCTTCCGCGGGAATGACGTTCCGTAGGGTTTTTGCCTCACGGGTTTTGACACAGCCTGGAAGGCGGGAATCCAGGGGTCCTGGTCCCCGTTTCACCAGATCATGCGCGAGACCCGGTAGTGGGCCTGGACGTATTCCTTGGCTTGGGCCTCGGCGGCCTCGGCCGAGGCGGCGTTGAAGCGGAGCGGCAACCCTTTCCGCGCCAGCACCAGGCAGGCGTCGTCGAGGTTGGCGCCTCCGATGAGCACCAGGTACGCGGACCACGCGCCGGCTTCCTCGATCGAGCGGATCTCGACCCGGACGACGCCGTCGATGGAAGGAACGTGAATGTCGAGTTTCATGCCGGGGCAGTCTGAGGCTCGAGGCGGTCCAAGTCAAGGTTTGTGGAAAACCAAGTGAAAGGCGACTGAAAGGCGACCATCGTGCCGACGCAACCCAGCAAGGAGCTTGAAACCATCCCCAATCCGCGGCAGGACCGGGACTATGAGGTGGCCATGGAATGTCCCGAGTTCACCTGCGTGTGCCCCAAGACGGGACAGCCGGATTTCGCCACCATCCGCATCCGCTACGTTCCCGGCCCGCGCTGTGTCGAGTTGCTGTCGTTGAAGCTCTATCTGTGGTCGTACCGCGGGGAGGGCGCCTTTCACGAAGACGTGGTGAACCGCATCCTGGACGACATGGTGGCGGCGTGCGCGCCCAAGTACATGAGCGTGGAGGGCGACTTCAACGTCCGCGGCGGCATCCACACGACGGTAACGGCGGAGCACGGCGCGCGGCCCCAGGGCGCGGGCCGGCCCCCAGCCTCACTCTAGTGTGGTGTCTGGTTGATTCGCATCATAATATGCGGAGGATTTTTCGTTGTCGGCAAGGCGCGATGACGAGCAGTGGCGGGCACCACGCGAGGAAGAGCAACGCAGCCGACGGCGAAAAAGACCCGTATATCATATGTCGATCTCAACTGATTCCCACCATTTTCTCCGGTAGCGGACAAGCGTCGCCATGTCAAGCCCCGTCATGACAGCCCTGAAATAACCCTATATATTATAACTAGTTATCGTCGGCTCCGAACGACTCACCCTCCTGCGTCCTTCGGTCAAGCGACGCCAGCGGATGACCTCGCACACTCCGGCATGCGAGTTCAGTGGGTTGCATTTCGATTACGGTCCTGATAGCGTTTCCTCCGGTTTCGACGTTTTCGTTCGGTCACGGAGTGATGAAGAGACCGCGAGGGGTGACGGAGGACCATGATATCACCGGGTGAGAGTCCGGCGCCAGTCCTTGCGCAGGGGTCGGAGCCAGATGTCCTTTTTCGGCTGATCGCGTCGGGTAT
>JAPOPM010000124.1 GCA_026712905.1 Deltaproteobacteria bacterium | reverse complement strand
CGGCAAGGCGCGATGACTTGTAGGGGCGACCTGCGGTCGCCCCCCAGTGGCGGGCACCACGCGAGGAAGACCCCGGGTCAAGGCCCGGGGTGACGTAACGCAGCCGACGGCGAAAAGGACCCGCGGTTTCATCAAGCTATTTGTGAGGCAGGACACTAGTGTACCAAGATGCACAGGACTGGCCACGAACAACGAGCCGCGGGCGGGCAGGGCGGCATGAACCGGGAGTTTGAATGAATCGAATCTGTGTCTTTTCGGGCTCCAGCGCCGGCGTGCTGGAGGAGTACGCGCACACGGCCGCCTCACTGGGCCGCGAGCTGGCGCGCCGCGGCATCGGCGTGGTCTACGGCGGTGCCTCCATCGGGCTCATGGGATGCGTGGCCGACGCGGCCCTGGAGGAGGGCGGCGAGGTCATCGGCATCATCCCCGAGGCGCTGATGATGAAGGAGCTCGTCCACTCGAACCTCACCGACCTCAGGGTGGTGGACTCCATGCACCAGCGCAAGGCCTTGATGGAGAGGCTTTCGGACGGGTTCATCGCGCTGCCGGGAGGCTACGGCACGCTCGAGGAGATCGCCGAGATGATCACCTGGCTGCAGCTCGGGTTTCACTCCAAGCCCTGCGGCCTGCTCGACGTGAGCGGCTACTACGCCCACCTTATCGGGTTCCTCGACCATGCGGTGGACCAGGGTTTCCTCAAGCAGAAGCACCGTGACAAGCTGCTCGTCGCCGACACCGTGGACGGCATGGTGCGGGCGCTCGGCGAGTTCCGTCTGCCCTGACCGTCCTACGTATTCCGGCCGGGCTTGCGCCGCCGCCGTGCGCGGGTTCCCCGGCGCAGGCCCGGTCTCCGGGCGATCCCCGCGGCCGCCGCCGCGCCCGCGGTCACCACCGTCATCAGCCACGGGAACCAATCGCCGTAGCGCACGTAGAGGGTCTCCATCTCCAGCAACGGTACGGTGGCGCGCAGCACCCCTTCGGTGAACACGGGTAGCGGCTCGGACATGCGCCCGGCCGGATCGATGACCGCGGTGAGGCCGGTGTTGGTGGCGCGCACCATGGCCCGGCGCGTCTCGATGGAGCGCCATTGCGCCAGCCACGCGTGCTGCCACGGCGCCACGGTGTCCCCGTACCAGGCGTCGTTGGTCAGGTTGACCAGCAGGTTGGCGCCCTGGTCCCTCACGAAGCGGCGGGAGAGCGCGGGCATCAGGTCTTCGTAACAGATGAGGGGCGCCGCCCGGGCTCCCTTGGGCAGGGTGAAAGCGGTCTCGATGGCGCCCGCGGTGAAGCCTTCGCCGATGGCCTGCACTCCGGGGACCCAGCCGATGAGCCACGCCAGCGGCACGTACTCGCCGAAGGCGAGCAGCACCTGCTTGTGATAGCGGCCCGACACCGCGCCCGCGGGGTTCACCGCCACCGCGCTGTTGTAACGGCTGAAACGGTTGCCCGGCTGACGCCGGTAGCTGATGGCGCCGACGATCATGTGCGGATGGCGCTCGGGCAGCAGCTCGCGGGGGATGCGCCGCCCGTTCTCGCGCAGCCACGTTTCCATGGCGGACTCGGGCCAGATGACCACGTCGGCGTCCGCGTTCTGCAGGGACAGAGCCTTGTACGTATCCTGGTTGGTCTTGAGGAAGGCGTTCTTGCCCTTCCGCTCGATGGAGATGTTGCCTTGCACGACCGCGACGTCGAGGGTCCCGGCTTCCTTCGACGCACCGTCGACCTGGGCCAGCCGCACCTGTCCGTAAGCCAGGGCCGCGGCCAGCGTGGCGGCGGCGGCGGCCGCGGACCATGCCGCCCCCCGCGCGCTCCCGGCCCCGCGGCGGGCGCGCAGCCAGCGGTAGAGCGCCGTGCCGCACCACAGCAACAGGAAGGTGACGCCATAGTGCCCGGTCAGGTCCGCCGATTGCACCAGGAGCGTGAACGGGTTCTGGCTGGTGGCGAGATACCAAGGGAAAAGGTTAGGGTACCAGAACTCGACCGCGACCCAGAACGCCGCCGGCAAGAGCGCCAGCGGCCCCAGTCCGCACGCGCGCACCAGGGCCGCGAACGCGACGAACGGGATGGCCCCGTAGGCGACGAAGAGGGCGAACGCCGCGGTGGCCACGGCGTAGTTCACGCCGCCGAACACGTGCACGGTATAGACGATCCAGTGGAAGCCCAGGGCGATGGTCGCCGCTCCCGCGAGCGCTCCGGCCCACAGCGCCTGCCGCCAGTCGCGGGCGCCTTCGATCGCCGCAAGCAAAGGGACAGGGGCCAACCAGGTCAGTGGAAAGAGGACCGGCCAGAGGAAGGGAGTAGCGATGAGCGCCCCGCCGAGGAGCGACAAACCGAGCAGCGAGCCGAACCCCAACATGAAGCCGGCAGTCTACGTGTCCCGGCAAGGGGCGTCAACGAGGTTCGTTACCCGTTGACAAGAGAAATGACGAACGAATAATCTGGCCCGGTGCGTTACGACGGAGTCATTCGGGTCATACGGAAGGGGGAAAGCCAATGGGTGCATACATCGATGCCGACGGGCACATCATGGAGCGTGAGAACGAGCTCAACGAGTACATCAATCACGAGTACCTGGGTCGGGGAAGTCTGAGCTTCCGCCAGATGCTGCCGAGCCTCGACAAGTTCCACACGCCGCGGAGCCGGCACATCGAGCCGGAGGGGATCTTCGACGCTTCCGTCGGCCCCGAGCGCTGGATGGAGTTTCTGAAGAAGACCGGGATCGAGGCTTCGGTGCTGTATCCCACGGCGGGTCTTTCCTACGGCCAGGTGCACTTTCCCGAGTGGGCGTCGGCGTATGCGCGCGCCTACAACGACTGGCTGTCGGAGAAGTACCTGAAGGCCAGCGACCGCTTCAAGGGGGTGGCGCTCATCCCGGTGCAGGACGTGCCGGCGGCGGTGGAAGAGCTGCGCCGGGCGGTCAAGGACTTGGGAATGGTGTGCGCCATGCTCCCGTCCAACGGCCTCGACCGGCACTACGGCTCGGATCAGTTCTGGCCGCTCTACGAGGAAGCGGAGAAGCTCGACTGCGCTCTCGCGGTCCACGGCGGTTGCTACGGTGATCTGGGCTTCAACTCGTTCAAGGTCTTCCCGGCCACGCGCGCGCTGGGCATGCCGTTCCCGCTGGCGATCCACATGACGGGGATGATGTCGGAAGGCATTTTCGACCGCTTCCCCGACCTGCGCGTGGGCTTTCTGGAGGGAGGCACCGCGTGGATCCCGCTGGTGCTCGACCGGCTGAACCGCGAGGCGGAGTACGGCGGGCTGCAGCTCAAGAGGGACCCGATCGAGTACTTCCGCAGCGACCGGGTCTTCGTCGGATGCGAGGGCAACGAGGACGTACTGTCGTACTGCGTCAATCGCGTGGGACACGAACCCTTCATGTTCTGCTCCGACTTCCCGCACGAAATCACCATGGACAACTGCATGGAAGAAATCGACGAGATCCTCGAACGGGAAGAGCTCACGGACGCGCAGAAGGAGGCAATTCTAGGGGACAACGCGCGCAGGTTCTACAAGATCTGACGGCTTGACGGCCTCGGACCGAAGGGTTACGATAATTACGTCCCACAGGGGGCGACCATCGTAAGTCTCACCTTGCGACCGACCGAGATCGTGGTTCAGAACAACATCTTGCCTGTTCGACTCCTTCGAGGTCAGAGCCCAGGGTGCATGGCCGAATTGACCGGGAGGAGAACATATGGAAGGCAGGAGACTCTATGTCGGCGGGTTGCCGTACTCGACGACGGACATGCAACTTGAGGAAGTTTTTTCGGTACACGGCGCTGTTGAGTCCGCACAGGTGATCATTGACAAATTCACGGGCCGCTCACGCGGCTTCGGTTTCGTGGAAATGGGAACGCCCGACGAGGCGGAGGCCGCGGTCAACGCACTCAACGAGACCGAGCTCGGCGGACGCACCATCACGGTGAACGAGGCCCGGCCCCAGCGCCGCGACTTCGGTCGGGGCTAGCCGATCGCCGCACCGTCGAACCGACACGACATACTCACAAGGGTCGCGCGCCCCTTGCCGAAACCCGCGAGCCGCGGGGCCTGAGTGCCCCGCGGCTCGTTTCATTTTAGCCATGGCACCCACGACCCAATGACAACATTCAGGCGCCATTGCCATTAACCCGCGAATAGGGCATGTAGGCCATGACCCGGCACACGCGGGCGCGAAAGGAGACGACGACATGGCGACAGGCAACGGTTTCGGAACGGCCAGCGGGATCAAGCTGGTGGGGCGCTTGGACCTGCCGGGCGGCGGCAAGGTCGAGGTGGACAAGGGTTTCGCGTACGTGGGCCATATGGACCCGCCCCACGGGACTTCCGTCATCGACGTCCGCGACCCCAAGAATCCCAAGCTGGTGGCGCAGCTTGACGTGCCGCCGGGAATTCATTCGCACAAGGCCGCGGTCAGCAACGGCGTGATGATTGTCAACCACGAGCGCTATGAGAACAACCAGGACGCCCAGGGCGGCCTCAAGGTGTTCGACGTGTCGGACCCGGCCAACCCGCGCGAGGTGTCGTTTTTCAAGGCCGCCGCCAAGGGCGTTCACCGCTTCACCTTCGACGGCCGCTACGCCTATTTCTCTCCGGTCATGGAAGGGTACGTGGGCAACATCTGCATGATCCTGGACCTGGCCGCCCCCGCCAATCCCCAGGAGGTGGGCCGCTGGTGGATGCCGGGGCAATGGGTCGCCGGGGGCGAGGAGCCCACGTGGCCCGGCACCATGCATCGCTGCCACCATCCCATCCGCCGGGACGACCGCCTCTACGTGAGCTACTGGCACGGCGGCTTCGTGATCCTGGACATCTCCGACATGAGCCAGCCCAAGTTCATAAGCCGTCTCGACTGGAGCCCGCCGTACCCGTCGCCCACCCACACGACCCTGCCCATGCCCGAGAAGCTCATGGGCCGCGACATCCTGGTGGTCACCGACGAGGAGGCGCAGAAGGCGGCGCCGCTGCCCTACGCCTTCATGTGGGTGGTGGACATCTCCGACGAGGCGCATCCCGTGCCCATCTCGACCTTCATGCCCGACCGCGACGACGAGCCCACCGACCGCTACGGCGCACACCAGCCCAACGAGCAGGTGTACGGCAATGTGCTCTACGTCACCTGGTTCAGCGGCGGCCTGCGCGCGGTGGACGTGTCCAATCCCTATCAGCCCAAGGAGGTGGGCTACTACGTGCCCGAGCCGGGCAAGGGGCAGAACACGGTCCAGAGCAACGACGTCTTCCAGGACGAGAACGGCCTCCTGTACCTCATCGACCGCCTCGACGGACTGGAGATCCTCGAACCGCAGGTGTAGACGCCGGGTTCGCCGAATCGTCATTCCCCCTCGATGCGTCATTCCCGCGAAAGCTTGCCCTCGACCCCGATCGGGGGCGGGAATCCAGGGGTGGCGAGGCAGGGAAACGCCGCTGCAGTGCCCCACCACCGCCCCTGGATTCCCGCTTCCGCGGGAATGACGAATCGGGGGTTGGCGCCAATTCTTGACCGGCGACGTTTTGACACAGCCTGGTTCGCGGGAATGACGTTTCGGCGCTCCAGGGTCATTCCCCGTGTCTGGAGATCATTCCACGCCCATGGCTGAGCACGAAATCGAACACCAGGCGCCTGCCGCCCTGGCGCACCTGCGAGTGGTGGAGCTTGGCGACGTGCCCGCGGCTTACGCCGGCCGGCTCCTGGGAGACCTGGGGGCCGACGTCATCAAGGTGGAGCCGCCGGAGGGCGCCCCCGAACGGAGGCTTCCGCCCTTCGCCGGCGGCGTCGCAGGCGTCGAGCGGAGCCTCACCTTCCTCCACGCCAACACCAACAAGCGCAGCCTGGTGCTGGATATCTCCGCCGCCGGCGACCGGGACACTTTCACGAAGTTGCTGCTCTCGGCGGACGTGTTTATCGAGGCCACGCCGGTCGGGCGCCTAGAGGAATGGGGATTCACCGACGCGTGGCTCGAGGCGAACCACCCGGGGCTGGTGACCGTGTCCCTGACGCCCTTCGGCCGCACCGGCCGGTACCGCCACTACAAGAGCAGCGACGCCATCACCAACGGCGCCGGAGGGTTCCTCTACAGCCAGGGCGACGATCAGCGCGGCCCGTGCACCGCGCCCTCCCATTCGGCCTACCAGGTGGCCGGCTGCGTGGCCGCGACCCTGGCGCTGGCCGGGGTGCGCCACCGCCGGCGTTGCGGCGTGGGCCAGCGCCTGGACGTCTCGCTCCAGGAGGCGTTGAGCTTCACCAACAGCAGCTCCATCGCGCGCTACACCCTGGAGAACCGCATGGGGCGCCGTCCCGGCGCCAAGACCTACGGCGGCGCCGTGACGAACATCTACCGCTGCAAGGACGGGCGCTACGTCCACTTCACCGCCAACCTGCCGCACATGTGGCGCGAGCTGACCCAGAACTGGATGCCCGGCACCATCCTGTCGGAGCCGCAATGGGAGGACACGGCCTACCGCGACGCCCGCAGCGACGAGGCCTCCGCCGTGGTGGCCGAGTTCATCAGCGGCTTCACCGCGGACGAGTTCGTGACCGAGGCCCAGGGGCGGCATCTCTCGGCCGCGCCGCTCAACACCGTGGGCCAGTTCGTGGAAGGGGAACAACTGGCCGCGCGCCCCCGGCTCCAGGAGATCGAGCACCCGGTCATCGGGCGCTACCGGGCGCCGGGCTTCCCCATGCGCCTTTCCGGGACGCCCATGCGGGTGCGCCGCCCGGCGCCGCTGCTGGACCAGCATCGAGAGGAGGTTCTGGCCGAGCTGGAGCAGGGCAGGGAATCCGACGCCGTTCGCGCTGAGCTCTCCGACCAAGCCCAGGACAGAGAAGCCGTTCGCGCTGAGCCCTTCGGCAAGGCTCAGGACAGAGAACCCGTTCGTCCTGAGCGTAGCGAGGCGCAGCCGAGCGAAGTCGAAGGGCGCAAGCCCGAGGCGGCTTGGCCGGCGGAACCCTCCGACCCCATGCTGTCCGGGCTCCGCATGGCCGACCTCACGCAGCAGTTCGCCGGCCCCCTGGGCACCGAGATCCTCGGCTACTACGGCGCGGAGGTCCTCAAGGTCGAATCCAACACCGTGGCGGCCAGGGGCCGGCTCACCGCCGTCCACGCCGACATGAACCGGGCCAAGCTGGGCGTCACCCTGAACCTGCGGCACGACCAGGGCAAGGAGCTGTTCCGCCGTCTCGTGGAACGCTCCCAGGTCGTGGTGGAGAACTTCAGCGTGGGAGTCATGGAGCGGCTCGGCTTTGACTACGAGTCGTTGCGGCAGATAAACCCCGGCATCATCCAGGTGTCCATGCCCGGCTGGGGCAGGGAAGGGCCGCTCAAGTCATGGGTGGCATGGGGCTGGCAGCTCCTGGCCTACACCGGGCTCATGCGCCTGTGGGGCTATCCGGAGTCGCCCATGCGCGCGCGCTGCAAGATCGCTTGGCCCGACCGCGTCGGCGCCATCACCATGACCCTGGGCGTGATCGCGGCGGTGGAGCACCAGGAACGCACCGGCGAAGGGCAGTTCATCGAGGCCTCCATGCTCGAGGCCCAGGGCGCCATGCTCGGCCCCGCCATCCTGGACTACACGGTCAATGGCAACGAGTGGGACACGCTGGGCTACCGCGAAATCCTGGGCGACCCCTACGCCCCCTACGGCTGCTACCCCTGCGCCGGCAATGACGACTGGATCATCATCGCCTGCGAGACCGACGAGGAGTGGCAGGCCATGGTCGAGGTCATCGGCGCCGGCTCATGGGCCGAGGACGCGCGCTTCGCCACCAAGGAAGGCCGGCGCCATCACCGCGACGAGCTGGACGAGAAGCTGACGGGATGGACCCGCACCCAGACCGCCCGCCAAGCCTTCCGCCGCCTCCAGCAGGCCGGCGTCGCCGCCGGCAACCCCATGTCCGGCGAAGACCTCTACTACGACCTCCACCTGCGCGAGCGCGGCCACATCGTCGAGATCGACGAACCCCCCTGGGGCCGCGTCGCCCACCACGGCCTCCCCGGCATCCCCTCCCGCTCCAAGGCCAGCGCCGCCCTCCCCGCCCCCTGGATCGGCGCCCACAACGCTTATGTGCTGGGCGAGGTGCTGGGCCTGAGCAAAGAGGAGATTGGCGCGTTGGAGGAGGCGGAGGCGGTCAAGTAACCGCGCCCAAACCCTCCTGGATCGCTCCCGGATCAAGTCCGGGATGTTACTGTCCCTTGGCGAACGGCCCGAACGGCTCCGGGCGGAACGGTTGGTCGCGGGCTTCGAAGAAGGCGCGCAGGCCGCCTTGCTTGCGGGCGTCTTCCAGGCGCTTGTTGAACTCCTCGCGCTTGGAGAGGCGGGCCATGGCGCTCAGTTCGGAGTTGAGGAGCCAGGCCTTGTGGAGGCCCATCATTTCGAGGCCCTGGGTGGCGATGGCGAGGTTGATCTTGACGGTTTCGGGCGGCACCAGGGCCACGCGCTCGACCATGCGGGAGCATTCCTCCAGCAGTTCGTCCCGCGGCACGACCTTGTTCACCAGGCCGATGCGCAGGGCCTCGGCGGCGTCGACGTGGTCGCCGGTGAGGGCGTAGCGCAGGGCGTTCTTGGGGCCGGCGAGCAAAACCCAGATGAAGTCGGTGCCGGCGGCTTGCCGCACCTGCGGCTGGCCGAAGACCGCGTCGTCCGCGGCCACGGTCAGGTGGCAGGTGAGGGCGAGCCACGAAGCGGTGCCCAGGCACCAGCCGTTGACGGCGCCGATGATGGGCTTGGGATACTCCCAGCGGTACAGGCGCCGGCGCAGGATTTCCTCGCGGTCCTTGTCCCGGACCTTGTCGAACTCCTTGTAGAGCGGCACGCCTTCGGGCAGGGCTTGGGGCCACACGGTTTCCGGGGCGCCGTCCTCGGACATGTCCTCGCCGGTGGAGAAGCAGCCGCCCGCGCCGGTGAGGATCACGCCGCGCACCTCGGGGTCGTCCTTGGCCTCGGCCAGGGCGGCGTCGAGTTCCGCCAGGAGCTCCTCGCTCAGGGCGTTGCGCCGGTCCGGGCGGTTGAAGGTGATGAGCGCGCCGCTGCGCTGCTTTTCATAGAGAAGGTTCTGGTACGCGGACATGGGGGTCTCCTTGCAGGGGTGGTCCTACTGCCTGGGCTTCGACCGCGGGCCGAAGGGCTCGGGCTGGAACGGGCCGTCGCGCAGTTGCAGGTATTCGCGGATGTTCTTTTCGCGCGCCTCGTTCAGCGGGCGCCGGTGCTCCTCGCGCAGCATCACGTGGGCCGGGGCCGAAAGCTGCGAGTCGAGCATGAGGGCGTCGCGCAGCCCCATCATCTCCATGCCCAGGGTGGCGATGGCGAGGTTGATCTTCACCGTCTCGGGCGGCACCAGGGCGATGCGCTCCGCCAGCTCCAGGCATTCGTCCAGCAGCCGCTCGTGCGGCACTACCTTGATGACGAGGCCGATGCGCAGGGCCTCCTGGGCGTCGATGTGGTCGCCCACGAGACCGTAGCGCAGCGAGTTCTTGACGCCGGCGAGCATGGTCCAGAGGAAGCTCGTGTTGGAGCCGTGGCGCACCTCGGGCTGGGCGAAGACGGCGTGCTCGGAGGCGATGGTGATGTGGGTGCACAACGCCAGCCACGAGCCCGCGCCCATGGCCCAGCCGTTGATGGCGCCGATGACCGGCTTGTCCAGTTCCCACAGGCGCAGGAAGTGGTTGCCCTCGCGTCCGCGCCAGGAATCGATCCAGTCCGACGCGGACTGGCCCGTGGGGACGCCGTAGGGCCATTCCAGGTCGCGCCGCCGGCCCGGCTTGGGGCCCTGGTCCATGCCCGCGGAGAACGCGCGCCCGGCGCCGGTGATGATGATGGCGCGCACCTTGGGGTCGGCCACGGCGTCGTCCAGCGCCGCCGACATCTCTTCCTGCACCGTCGGGCTTATGGCGTTCATCACCTGGGGCCGGTTGAGCGTTATCACCCCCGCGGCGCCGCGCTTCTCGTAAAGGATCTCGGTGTAGTCTGCCATGGGTTCTCCCTATTCCCCTATCGTTCCTTCTTCCAGACGATGCGGTAGATGCCGGCGATCTCCGACAGCGGCATGATGATGGGATCGTAGCCGTGGGCGATGCTGATGAGCACCAAGTGGCCGTTTTCCCGCTTGATTCGCTTGATCAGGTACTCACCGCCCACGGTCTTGACCACGCAGTAGTCGCCGGAGTGCCACTCCTTGTCGGGCGAGCATACCACGATTTCCCGGTCTTCATAGCGAGGGCTCATTGAGTGACCGCGCACCTCGACACCGAAGGCGTTGGCGTCCTTGAGGTCGTAGGGACGCGATACCCGGCGCCATCCCTCGCCCACGGGGAAGCCGTCCTCGGAGAACTCGCCCCGGCCCGCCCCGGCCCGCCCCACGATGGGAAGGTCGTCGGGCACATGCCCGGACACGTCCCGGACACGGTCGCTAATGGCCAGCAGCCATTCCAGCGACACCCCGCACACCGAAGCCAACCGGTGCAGGATGGCGGACTGTGGCGCCCGGTCGCCGGCCATGTAGTTGTATACCGCGGTCTTGGAGATGCCCGCGCGCTGCGCTACCTCCATGGGGTCGCGTTCCGCCATGGCGAGCGTCAGGCGGCGGGCAAGGTCGGTCTTGGGGAGTCTTGTCTTTTTCCTCGGCATGATGTATATAGTTCTCAGTTGAAAAAATGCTTGACATCATAGTAGTCAATTGATAACTTCCCGTCAAGCGCAGTCATGACGCGAATGACGCGACTTCTAAGATCAAGAAGGGGAAGCAATGCCACGCGAGACAAGACGACATCTGAGGCCGGTGGACGGAGGCCGGGAAGTTCCTAAGAAGTGGGTCGAGGTAGACGCCTCGTTGGTGGGGTTGTCGGTGCTCTCGGCCCTGCACAAGATCGATGACGGCGAGGATGGTGTGGCGGACGTGGACGTCGGCGGCCGCACGCTGCGAATCCGTTTCGATCCGCTCCAGAAACGCATCCTGATGTTCGAGATCAAGAAGACCCGGGCGCGTGTCTCGCGTATCACGGGTCCGGGCACCAAGACCCTCCAGTAAGCCTCAAGAGCCGGGAGGACGGGGATCGAGACTGGCGCCGACCGCGGTGAAGACGGCAGTCTCGACCCCGCCCCCGAGACCGTTCCTCACCTTCACGCCTCCTTCCGTAGCCTCCTTGGACGGCTCCTCACGGTCCGGCCGGTTCAGGGCCGGCCGTTCCTTTCTCACCAAGGGCGACTGCAACGATGAAATTTCTTCGTTGCACTCTTCTTTTATTTGCCCTATAATTTAGCCGGTTGCCTTCTCATCATTGAAGCAAAGCATGAGAATCGAGCCCCACAGTCTCCGACCGGCTTCCCAGGTCCATCCCGTGATCAAGATCGTCTTGCCGGTTTTCCTGAGCCTCGCTTGGGCGCTCCTGCTCGCGTGTGCGGCCTCGGCGCAATCGATGGAACAGGCGCGCGCGGCCTATGCCGACGGCCGCTTTGCCGCCGCCGCGGAACTAGCCGAAAAGCTCCGGACTTCCGAGGGTTACGCATTGGCGGCGCTGGCGTTGGTGATGCACGGTCACCTCTCTTCCGAGACGCGCGTGAAGGAGCCGCTCTACAAGCGTGCGATCCGGTTGGCCAAGAGCGCCATCCGGCTCGACCCGCGCAACCCGGAAGCGCACATCCAACTGGCCCATGCCATGGGCCGGTACGCCCGCGCCATCGGTTTCGTCAAGGCCGTGGCGGGGGGATACGCCCGGAAGGCGCGGAACGCCATCGACAAGGCGCTCCGGCTGGCCCCCGACAAGGCCGGGGCGCATCTCAGCATGGCCACATGGCACGCGAAACTCGTCAAAGGCGCGGGGCCGATGGCTGGGCTCCTTTACGGCGCCACCGCGAAGAAAGCGCGCAAGCACTACCAGCGCAGCATCGAACTCGTGCCCCACAACAAGGTGGCGCGCGTCGAGTACGCGTTCGCCCTCTTGAAGATGGACGAGCGACGCCACCGTGCGGAAGCGCTCCGCCAGCTCAAGCACGCCGTCCAAGCCCCCCCGAGAAACGCGGTCGACCGTCTCTACCACGAGAAGGCGGTAGCCCGGTTGGCCGTCCTTAACGGAAGCTGAACGCGCCGGCGCGCTGGTTCCCGCTGGTTCTCACGCCGCGCCGCTGGTATGGCCAGCCTCGATCCCTGGATACAAGCATGCCGCGCAACGACCAAGTCACGCGCCAGTGGCTGTTGTTGAAGAGGCTGGAGGACGTCCGGGGCGCGACTCTGTCGGAGCTTGCGGAGTCTCTGCCGGAGGACTACTCGCGTCATCCTCGCACCATTCGCCGCGACCTGGAGGCCCTGGAGGCCGCCCACATTCCCCTCATCACCGAGCGCCGAAACGGTCAAACCGTGTGGCGTCTGATGGACGGATACCGCCAGACCCTGCCACTGGCGCTGTCGCCGACGGAGCTCATGGCGCTGGTGTTCAGCCGCGACCTGCTGAAGCCCTTGGACGGGACGGAGATCAAGGCGTCTCTCGATTCTGCACTGACCAAGGCCGCCGCGGCGTTGCCCGCCGAAGGCGCGACGTATGTCGAGAACTTGCGAGGGCAGTTCGCCGTGGGGCTCGGCTCGCACAAGACCTACCGCGAGCACCGGCACACCATCGACCAGCTCTCACGGGCCATTTCGCGTACTCGCACGGTGCAGGTCCGCTACTACACCGCCTCGCGCAACCAGACACGGCGCCGGGACGTCGATCCATACCGCCTGTGGTATGCGGACGGCGGGCTCTTCCTCATCGGCTACTGTCACCTCCGAAGGGACGTGCGCACGTTCGCGGTGGATCGCATCCGCTCCCTGGCCGTCACCAACCGCCCGTGCCAGATGCCCTTGGGCTTCGACCTGGACGCCTACGTCAAGGACTCCCTCGTAGTGATGCGCGGTAAGCCCATCGAGCTGGAGCTGCTGTTCGACAAGGCCACGACCGCATGGGTGAAGGGCCGCATCTGGCACCACAGCCAGCACGTCCACGAAACCCAAGACGGACGCCTGGTCCTTTCGCTCCGGGTCGCCGATACTCCCGAGCTGGTGGGCTGGGTGCTTCACTTCGGCGGGGGCGTGCAGGTCGTCGGCCCCGCCGCCTTCCGTGACAAGGTCCGCGACGAAGCCCGCAAGATTCTTGATCGGGTTTGACCCCGGATGTCACTCCTGCCTGCTATCGGTTGCGGGTAGGTGCTTCCTGTTCTGCGAAGGAAGGTACAGCAGGGAGGACGGGATACCCTGGTGTTGGAGTGTCCGTGAGGTCGTGTCGGACAGTTGCGAGTGCGGACGAGGGGCCACGAATGATACGAGAGTGGAATGAGTGATAACGAGATGAACCGAACTGCCTGGGGCAAGACGGACGGCCGCGACGGTTTCACGCACCACTTGGCACACCATTCGATGGACGTGGCCGCGGTCTTCCAGCGGCTGCTCGATCTGCCGGTGTTCCGCGCCAGGGCCGAAAAGGCGGCGGAAATGACGTTGTCGCGCCAGACTGTCGCCCGGCTGGGGGCCATCGTCTTCGTGCACGATATTGGAAAGCTTCATCCCGCGTTTCAGGCCAAGGGCTGGCGGGAGGGCCTATGGACTTGGCCCGAGCGGGGCCACGTGCCGGAGAGCCTGCATTTCCTGGAACTGTCCTGGAAGTTGCCGGATCATCCGTTCCGGGAGGTGCTCCAGTCCCTCGCGCAGTGGGGTGCGGGCGTCGAGCCTTTGCTCGTCGCAAGTCTGTCGCACCACGGGCGACCCATCGAGCAAGGTTCGCAGGCCACGGCCGCGGATTGGCCCACGCTCCCGCACTACGACTGGCGCGGGCAGGCGGCCACCATGGCGGATGCCGTGCGTCGCTGGTTCCGAGAGGCGTTCACGGACGGCGGGAACCTCCCCGAGCACCCGAGGTTTGTCCACTTCTTCGCGGGCTTGACCGCGTTAGCTGATTGGGTTGGGTCGGACAAGCGGTTCTTCGAGTTCATCGGGACTTTCGATCAGGACTACGAAGAGGTGGCGCGCGACCGGGCAGCCCGCGCCGTCACGGAGCTTGGGCTCGATGTCGCGCGCCTCCCGCGCCGTCCTTCGCTGTCGTTCACGGAGTTGACGGGTTACGCGCAGCCGAATCCTGCGCAGGACGTTGTGGGCGGGATGAGTGATGAGGAAAGGCTGGTGATCCTCGAGGCCGAAACGGGCTCAGGGAAGACCGAGGCCGCTCTCTGGCGTTTTGCCCAGCTCTTCGCGGCGGGACGCGTCGAGGGGCTCTACTTCGCCGTTCCCACGCGGGCAGCGGCGCGACAGCTCCATGGCCGCGCCCACAAGGCCATGAAGCGGGTGTTCGGGGACCACGGTCCCGAGGCCATCCTTGCCGTTCCGGGGTTGCTCGCGGCGGGAGAGGCCACGGGGCGCCGTCTTCCGGGGTGGCAATTCCTTTGGGAGGACCGGTCGGGAAGCGTGCCGGCACGGTGGGCGGCAGAACATGCGACGCGCTTCCTCGCCGCGACTGTCGCGGTGGGTACGGTGGACCAAGCCATGCTGGCGGGCCTGAAGATCAAGCACGCCCACCTGCGGGGCAGTGCACTCAGCCGGAGCCTGCTGGTCATCGACGAGGTCCACGCATCCGATGCCTACATGACCGGGGTACTGGCCCAACTGCTGGATGCGCATCTGGCACTCGGGGGTTACGCGATGTTGATGTCGGCCACGCTAGGGTCCCGCGCACGGGTGCGCTGGACCGGCGAAACCCAGCCAGGCTTTTCCGACGCCGTGGCCACGAGCTATCCGGCCGTGTGGACCGGCGGCAAACCGGAGCCCAGGTGGACGGAGGGGATCCGATGCTCCAAGGAGGTGCGCCTGGAGTTGGACGACATGGCGCCGGACCGTGCCGCGGAGTTGGCGTTGAAAGCGGCGAACCAGGGAGCGCGGGTTCTGGTCATTCGCAATACGGTAACGAAGGCGGTGGAGACATGGGAGGCCGTGCAGGAACTTGGCGGCACCGCACGACTGCTCCAGGCCGCCGACGGCCCGGCGCTTCACCACGGCCGCTTTGCCGCGGAGGATCGAGTGCTTCTGGATCGGGCGGTCGAGGAGGTACTCGCGCCGAACCCACAACGTCCTCGGATGGGTGTCGTCGTCATCGGGACTCAGACGCTGGAACAGTCCCTCGACATCGACGCTGACTACCTGATCACGGATCTATGCCCGGTCGACGTTCTATTGCAACGTGTCGGGCGGTTGCATCGGCATCAACTGCCGCGTCCCGAGGGTTTCGAGGACGCCAAGACCGTCGTCCTGACGCCCGCGGATGGGCTTGATCGGTTGACGGCGCCCGACTTCGAAAACGGTCTGGGTGGTTGGGAAGCTCAGGGGGAGTTTCAGGGCATCTACCGGGACCTGCCGGTGGTGGAACTTACGAGGCGGCTGATCGAACACGAGCCGCTTTGGAATATCCCCGAGATGAATCGCCGGCTGGTGGAAGCCGCCACCCATCCGGAGCGAACGGCGGCACTGATCCTTGAAAAAGGGGAGGCATGGATCGCCTACGAACGGACGTTGGGAGGCGTCGAGGCGGCTGAGCGCGCGTTGGCCCGCTTGCGCTGGCTCGACCGGGAACACCGGTACGAGGACAGTCCCTTTCCGCCGGGTGACGAGCGCATCATGACCCGGTTGGGCGAGGACGGCGTCGTGTTGACGCTTGATCCCAGTCCGATCAGCCCTTTCGCGAACCGCATCTCGCAAATCACGCTACCAGCACGCTGGTCGGCGGGCATCTCGTCAACGGATGCGGAAACGGTTGAGGTCAACCCGGTTCCCGGTGGGCTTGTGCTGTTGGTGGGGGAACGCGAGTTCGCTTACTCGCGGAAAGGGCTGGCAGTTTTGCCGTGAGATTGGTTTTCATATATTGATACAACTTATCGATAATAACCTATTGTTTTATTTCATCACGATATCGGGAAGGAACTCGGAAGACGCAGATGAACCTTTTGACAAGCCGCATCATATCGATATCGACAGCGCAACGTCTTGCACTATCGGAGCTTCTGGCAGCGATGGCGCGAGGCGAGGTAGCGGCGTTCCCGGCCCTGAGGCCCCACCAGCGTCCCGCGTGGCACATGTTTCTTGTGCAGCTTGCCGCCTTGGCGCTTTGGAATGCCGGGCGGGAGGCTCTCCCCAGCGACGCTGATGAATGGACGAATCTGCTACGCGCCCTGACGCCAAACCACACGGACGATGGCCCTTGGCATCTGGTCGTAGAGGACAACGCCCAGCCCGCCTTCCTTCAACCGCCGGCCCCCGTTGGCCTGAAGTGGTCGCCCGTGCCGACACCGGACGCGTTGGACCTGCTCATCACGGCACGCAACCACGATCTCAAACAAACCGTGGCGCGCGACGTGGAGGCGGAAGACTGGTTGTTCGCGCTCGTCTCTTTGCAGACGTCCGCGGGCTACGACGGTGCTGGAAACTACGGCATCGCCCGGATGAATGGCGGGTCTTCCAGCCGCCCGATGATGGGACTTGTACCGGCGCGAGGTGAAGACTGCCGGCTTAACCCAAGCAAATGGTGGTGTCGCGACGTCCAGCGGCTTCTCCATGAACGGCGCGAGGGCAAAGGTTCCGAATTCGGCACCGAAGGCGGTCCTGCGCTTCTCTGGTGTCTGGACTGGCTGGAGGGCAGTCAACTCGACCTGCGCACCTTGGACCCATGGTTCATCGAGGTCGCCCGGCGAGTCCGTCTCGTCCAGTCAGAGCGAGGCCTCTCGGCTGTCAGGGCCGTCTCGAAGGCTGCTCGCGTCGACGCCAAGGTCTACCGTGGGTACGTCGGTGATCCGTGGGCTCCGGTGCACATCAACGAACACAAGGCGCTGACGTTGGGCGGCGGCGACTTCGACTACAGAAAGTTGGCGGATCTCCTGTTCGGAGGAGAATGGCAGGTCCCTTTGCTGGCACAACTCGGACCCAACGAGGACGTTACCGACAGCGTGCTCGTCGCCGAGGCCTTGGCCCGCGGAAACAGCAAGACGGAGGGCTTCAAGAGTCGCGTTGTTCCTGTCCCGGATCGTGCCGTTCGGCTATTTCGATCGGCGGCCGCGGGGAAGTTGTCGAAGCTGCAACTGGACGAGATCAAGGCCTTCGACGAGGCGTTACGCAATGCCATTGCCCTCCTTTCCGGACGTGGTGATTGGGATCAGGTGGGTAAAGGCCAGTACGCGAGTTCGAGATCCGCTAGAGAGCGGTTTGATCGCGTGGCCGACAGGCTGTTTTTCTCGCACCTTTGGTGGCGGCTCGTGGCGGAGGACTCGGGCGACACCGACGCTCAGGAAACGGCGGGACGCGGGTTCCGACTCGCCCTGTTGGATGCCGCCCACGCGGAGCTGGAAACCTCCATGTCCAGCATTCCTTGCCCATCCATTCAGCGGCCGAGGGCCGAAACACGCGCCCGCCGGGCATTCCGATCACGGGTGTGGAAGCTGGATCCGCAACTTCAACAGACCGGAAAGCAGGAGGAGATTGATGCCGAACTCTGAAGACGTGGGGCACGCCGCCATTGCCGCGGCCCGCATGCTCCAGCGCCTTGAACCAGGACCGTTGGCGGACTTGCGTCGCATGGACGGGGGGATCGGCGCTCCCGGTTTCTGGCGTTTAGCGGCGCAGCATCCTGGCACCATCGGTCGGGAGCAGCAAGCTTGGATGGGCATCATCCGCATAATGGCCATCCTCACGCCAAAGGGTGAGCCGTCGTCACGCTGGGATCTGCACGACCCCAAGCGTCGTTTAGGCGCGGTGTTGTGTGACGGGGGCGACCCCACTTGGCCGGGAACGGCTTCGCCGCGCCCCAGAGTGAGCGAGCGCCGACTCGGACAACTCATCACCTCACGAGACAAACAGCGGGAAGTGTCGTTGACGCGTCTCGCGCGGTCCATCACCAGCACGCGACAACCCAACAGCGGCGTCAATGTCGTGGACATCGCCTGGACACTGCTCTACCCGGATTCCAAGTATAGCGCGCAACGACTTGCGGAACCGTACTACCGACGGCTGGACCGGGCCGAGCGCGAACACCAAACCAACCAAGAAGGAGCCAAGGAATGACCACCGCACCCCGCTTTCTCCAGATCCACACCCTCAGTCCCTACACCGGCGCTCTATTGAACCGCGACGACTCCGGGCTGGCGAAGCGGCTGCCCTATGGGGGCGTGCTGCGCACTCGTGTTTCGTCGCAGTGCCTTAAGCGGCACTGGGCTAAGACCGATGATCCGCACGCACTGATCCGGATCGATGGGACGGAGGCTGCCTTCCGTTCACGAGAGTTGGTGACACGCAGGGTCATCGACCCGCTATCAGCCCGTTTCCCGGAAGACGTGGTCAAGGTCTTGGAGCCCGAGTTTCAACAGGCCGTGTACGGCGACAAGGGCACAACAAGGACAAACCGGCAGACGCTGCTGTTTGGCGCGCCGGAGATCGAATGGCTCGCCAAGGAGGCCGAACGTCTGGCCCGGGAAGCCAACGGTGATGCCGACGCGGCCAAGACGGCGGCGGCGAGTTGGAAAAAGGAGTTCCGGGCCAACATCAGCGCCATGCGCGACAACGCCAAGCTCCCCGCCGGGATCACGTCGGCTTTGTTCGGCCGGATGGTAACATCCGACCCCGACGCGAACATCACCGCGCCGGTCCATGTGGCCCATGCCTTCACCGTGCACGAGGAGGAAGCCGAGAGCGACTACTTCACCGCCGTGGACGACCTGTCAGTGGACGACCCAGGTGCGGATACGATCCAGGAGACCGAGCTCACCTCGGGCCTGTTCTACGGGTATGTGGTCGTCGACCTGCCGTTGCTGATCGAGAATCTCGGCGGGGACATCGAGTTGGCCGGCGCGGTCTTGCACAATCTCGTCTATCTCATCGCCGAGGTTTCTCCCGGCGCCAAACTCGGTTCGACGGCGCCGTATGGGCGCGCTTCGTTGATGCTGCTGGAAGCTGGCGACCGCCAACCGCGATCCCTGGCCGAGGCGTACCGCCGTCGGTGCACACCGGATGCCGAGGGTGCGATGGCCGCCTTGGGTGCTCACCTGACTCGGCTCGACGAGGCCTACGATACCGCGGAAGAGAGACACGTCATGAGCTTGGTCGACGTCGAGCTGCCACGGGCGCAGCGGGGTTCCCTCGCGACGCTTGCCAACTGGGCGAAAACGCTACCGGGAGCCTTGGGATGAGTCACAAGTGGCTGGTCATTCGTCTGGAGGCCCCGTTGATGGCCTTCGGCGGTGTGGCCGTCGACCAGGAGAATCCGACTCGCGATTTTCCCTCGGCCTCGATGCTGACCGGCCTCGCGGCCAACGCGTTCGGGTGGCACTGGTCCGACCGCGCCGCGCATCAGGCTTTGCAGGATCGGCTGATTTTCGCTGCGCGGCGCGAACGGGAGCCGATCGCGTCCGGGATTGTCATAGACGTCCAGAACGTCCAACTCGGTAAGGGCGATAAGGGCTGGACGACTTTCGGGACGCCGGAGGGACGCGACGGCGCAAGTTATGGCGCCCCGCATCGGCGTACGCGACGCTACCTGGCGGACCAGGCGGTGCGGGTCGTGTTGCGGTTTGACCCCGCGGAGATCGATCCGACGTTGGATGAGTTGGCCGCGGCTCTCGATCGCCCGGCCCGTCCACTCTTCATCGGACGAAAATCGTGCTTGCCTGCGTGCACGCTGACGGACGGATGGGTCGATGGAGACACGGCCCACGGGGCGTTGTGCGCGCTTTCAGGTTCCGGGACATTTCGTGCGCTGTGGCCGGTGGGGGAAGGGCCTGAAACCGGCGACTCGGTGGAGCGTGTCGTGGATCTGCCGGATGTACGGAACTGGCGGACCGGGCTGCACGCCGGCTCGCGCGCGGTGGTGGAGGGACATGTGAAGGGGGCAGATTCATGAATCCAATGTTCCTTGTCCGCGTGCCCGTAGCGATGAATCAACTGGCTCGCTGTGCTGGCGAGCGCGGCTGGCTCCGCCATCGCGGCAGCGTCGCGGGTTTCGATGAGGGTCGTGTGCTGCATCACCTACTGGACGAGACGTTCGGGCCGGGTTCGTTGCGTCCGTTCCGCCTGTTGGTGGCGCCTCGCCAAACGGTAGGGAGCCTCTACGGTTATTGCGAGAACGACGCGGAACGCCTGCGCGACGGTGCCCGAGTCCATGCCCTACCCGAGCACTTGGGCGTGCTCAATCTCGACCGGCTTGAGAGCAAAGCCATGCCCGGTGCATGGGCGGAGGGCCGGCGGCTCGGGTTCGACCTGCGGGTGAGGCCTGTGCGAAGGCTCAAGAGCACGGGTGGCAACGGCGAGACGGCATTTCGCAAGGGTGCGGAGCTCGACGCATTTCAGGTCGAAGCGTTGCGTCGGCACCCCGACAATCCGGACGGGATGGAACAGGATGGCCAGACAAGAGAAGCGGTCTACATGGACTGGCTTGCGGAACGGCTGGAGCCGGCGGCTGAACTCGACAGGAAGGCGACGAGACTGGTCCGGTTCCAGCGCCTCCGTGTCTCACGCGGCAACGCCGGCCCCGAGGGCCCGGACGCAACCTTTCACGGCGCGTTGACCGTAACGGACCCCGAACGATTCAAGGTGCTGCTTGCGAAGGGTGTTGGGCGGCATCGGGCGTACGGATTCGGCATGCTTCTTCTCCGCCCGGCGTCGAGGCCGGTACCGAGACGATAATGCTCAAGGGTCGGCTCGGTCTTGACAGCGCTAGAGTTCCTCACGGCGACCGTGCTGGACTTCTCTATCTCGCCCGCGGCGCCTTGACCGCGCGCGACGGGACGCTGGCTTTCCTGCAGGGCGAGGGAACCCGAGCTGACGCGCTGTTACCCGGAGACTACGCGATCCCCCTTCAGGGTATATCGATGATCCTCCTCGGTCCTGGTTCCACCGTGAGCCACGACGCTTTGCGACTGCTCGCGCATGCCCGCACGGCCCTCGCCGCAATAGGCGAGGACGGGGTCAGGATGTATACTGCTCCGCCCCTGATCCCGGACCGATCTGGCCTCGCCCGGACTCAGGCTCGCGTCTGGGCCGACGACAAGAAGCGGCTTGACATCGCGCGGCGTATGTATGCCTGGCGGTTGGGGGAAGTACTGCCGCACCGGAATTTCGACGTGCTCCGCGGCATTGAAGGCGCGCGCATGAAACAGTCCTATCGTCTCATCGCCAAGCAGATCGGAGTCGAATGGAAGGGTCGGCATTACGACCGCGCCCGTCCCGACGCGGCCGATCTGGCCAACCAAGCCTTGAACCATGCGTCCAGTGCGGTAGAGGCCGCCGCCGCGATCGCCGTGGCCTCGACGGGCACGATCCCGCAGCTCGGTTTCATACACGAAGACCCGGGACAGTCATTCGTCCTCGACATCGCCGACCTGTACCGGGACAGCGTCACCATCCCGTGCGCCTTCCGCGCAGCCAAGCGGGTCGGCGACCGACCCTTCGAAAACATCGAACGCACCACCCGCCGCATGACCGGCGAGACCCTGGCAAGGGAGGGCATCATCCCGGCAATGATCAACCGGATCAAGTCGCTGTTCGAGGTGACCGACTCACAGACATGAGGGCTCGAACATGCCGATGACCATGGTTGTCACGCGGGATGTCGAGGCCCGCTACCGCGGTTTCCTCACGTCCGTCATGCTGGAAATCGCCCCGGGCGTGTATGTCGCGCCGGACCTTTCCGCAGGTGTACGTCAACGAGTATGGGATGTTGTCGAGTCCTGGTGGTGGTCCCTCGGTCGTGGGGCAATCGTGATGGTCTGGCGTGATGTCAATGCCTCCGGACACCTCCGCATCGAAACCCTCGGTGAGCCACCAAAAGAGATTGTCGACGCTGACGGCGTTCTCCTTTTGAAACGAAATTGAGGGACGTTCTCGTTCCCACGTTCTTTGAAAACTCGTAATATCAATGGGTTAAGTGCAAGGGGTTCCCCCGCACGCGCGGGGATAGACCCTCCGCCGAGTCGCCGGTGCCGGTCTCGATGATGGTTCCCCCGCACGCGCGGGGATAGACCCGCTCTACCCGTTCACGTGACCTACGAAGGCGGGGTTCCCCCGCACGCGCGGGGATAGACCCGAATGGTACAAGTGGCCGGAGGACGGTGACATGGTTCCCCCGCACGCGCGGGGATAGACCCGTCAGTCTCGCCATGGCGGGGCTTCCGGCGGTGGTTCCCCCGCACGCGCGGGGATAGACCCGGCAAGCTGTCCGCGCGAGATCCCGCCCAGGAGGTTCCCCCGCACGCGCGGGGATAGACCCGGCACGGCAGGGACGCCGCGACCTTGCCTCAAGGTTCCCCCGCACGCGCGGGGATAGACCCGACGGTGATATCGTCATTGAGCAGAATGCCTCGGTTCCCCCGCACGCGCGGGGATAGACCCACCTACCGCATATGCGCGTTTCTCAACGCGCTGGTTCCCCCGCACGCGCGGGGATAGACCCTTCCTGCACCTGGTTCCCAACGTCGTGCAGACGGTTCCCCCGCACGCGCGGGGATAGACCCTTCCTGCACCTGGTTCCCAACGTCGTGCAGACGGTTCCCCCGCACGCGCG
>JAPOPM010000123.1 GCA_026712905.1 Deltaproteobacteria bacterium | reverse complement strand
TGTCAGGGCTGCTTCCACCCTTCACCGATGTCCCTCGGGTCGGGCTGCCCTCAGCTTCGTTCAGCCTGCTGCGACAGGCTGATGGCGGTGGCCTCTCACCACCGCAAGGTTCAAGAACGCCTCGTGGCGCTCGATGTCCGCTGCCCACTTGCAGTTCTCGGCATCGGCGGTGAAGTCGCGCTCCAGCACATTGGCTGCCACCGGGTGGTGATGGTCCGAGTTGGTAGTCACCCGGTAGCGGCGTCGGCGCTTGGAGCGAAGGTTCTCTTAGCGCATCAGACGCGCTACGCGGTGCCGTCCGACTGCCACGCCGTCCTCGACCAGGTCCCGGTGCACCCGCGGGCTGCCGTAGGTCCCACAGTTACATGCGGGCGTGCAGAGTCAGCTTCCCGAATTCAGGCAGCCGACCTTCCATCTTTCTCGATGACGAAGTCGAGTGTGTAGTCGAGGCAGGCCAGCAGGCGGACCATCTGATCGATGGTTTTCTTGTAGTTGGTCGGGTCGAGGAGCCGGTATATCTGAGCGGGGGAGGTCGCAAGTCTGCGCGCGAGTTCCCGCTTCGGCAGTTTCGACTCCTTGAGCAGCGTCCCCGCCTTCAATGTCAGTTTGTAGAGCGTCAAATCCCGCATGTAGTCCGGGTCTTTATTGTAGTTCAGGAAGTCGTCCACGTGGACGCTGTCTTCCTCCCCCGACTCCAGGACATAGGTGATCGCCTGGTTCGCGAGTTCCCGGTCCACGTACACTTCCTTCACCCGGTTGGTCCTGGAGGGTGCGATGTCGAGTTTCATGTACGGGAACGTCAACGGCCCCTTGCTGGTGGCGATCTCGAAGCACCGTCGGCGATTGTTGGCCGTCACGCTCTTGATGGTCATAGCCTTCCCTCCGCTCGCAGCCGTTGGAGTATCTGCTTGACCCGGCGATCGACTTTGCCGGCCATTGGCTGCCAGCGCTGGAGGTCGAATTTTGCTACCATTTCGCCGTCCCGGTAGATGTGCACATGGGGAGGGTCGTGGTCTCCCTTGGCCGTGAAAAAAATGTAGCCACCTCTCTTGATTCGCCCCATGTCCGACGCCTTGCTTTACTAGTATCAACTGAGATACTAGTTTGCAAGAACACCTCATGCGGCCGCCGAGGACTATCCGGTCGAAGCCATGGCCGTGGTCCATCGGCCTTGTGCTTGGTCCCGGAATATGCAAGTTGCTCACCTGAATCAACACTCACGGAGGTACCCATGAGCATCCAACTGTATTACGCACCCGTCACTTGCGCGATGGCGCCCTACATCACGTTGACCGAGGCGGGGGCGGATTTCGAGGTCAAGGCACTGAACTTCCGGGCGGGACAGAACCGCACCGAGGATTACATGAAGCTCAACCCCAAGCACAAGGTGCCGCTTCTGATGGTGGACGGGAAGACGCTGACCGAAAACGTGGCCATTCAGGTCTGGATCTCACGGCGCTTCCCGGAAGCGAAGCTGCTGCCATCGGATCCCTGGGACGAGGTCAAGGCGATCTCCATCATGTCGTGGTGCGCGTCGGGCATCCACCCGTACCTGAGCCGCATCAACTCGCCCGCCAAGGTGTGCGACGTGGCGGAGACCGAGGAGAGCGTGTCCCGCATCGCGGCCGAGTTCCTGGCAGAGACCAACGGCATCGCCGAGGCAATGCTGGAGGGGCGCGAGTACTTCTTCGATCACTTCACCGCGCCGGACGCGCACTTCTTCTGGTGCGTGCGCCGCAGCACCCAGTTCGACATCGACCTGAAGCCCTACCCCAACGTCCGGGCGCATTTCGCGCGCATGCAGACCCGCCCCAGCGTCCAGAAGCTGCTGGCCTTCGAGAAGGAGACCCAGCAGTCCTTCGCGGCGTAAGGCGGCGGTCCGCGGTGAAACAGGCCGTGTCAAACTGAGGAGGCGCCACCCCCCGATTCGTCATTCCCGCGGAAGCGGGAATCCAGGGGCGGTGGTGGGCCCCCTGCAGCGGCGTTTCCCCGCCTCGCCACCCCTGGATTCCCGCCCCCGATCGGGGTCGAGGGCAAGCTTTCGCGGGAATGACGAACCGGGGGGTGGCGCCAGTTCTTGCTGTTCCCCCCGCCGCACCCCGCCTGGATTCCCGCTTTCGCGGGAATGACGATCCGGGGCGTTGGTGCCGGTTCTTGTCGGGACGACGTCTTGGCACAGCCCGCTTGCGCGGGAATGACGAGTCAGGCTTGGATGCTCTTCTTCTGTGCCGGTTTGGGACGCACCAGCCATGCGCCCAGGGCCGGCAGCAGCACCACGGCGGCGATCATGTTCACCAGGAACATGAACATCATCACGATGCCCATGTCCGCCTGGAACTTGAGCGGGGCGACACACCAGGTGCCCACGCCCGCGGCCAGGGTGAGACCGGTGAGCACCACGCCGGCGCCGGTGATGTTGAGGGTGCGCTCGTAGGCGGTGGCGAAGTCGAGCCCTTCTTCCAGGTGGGTGCGCAGCCGCCCGTAGATGTAGATGGCGTAGTCCACGCCGATCCCCACCCCCAGCGCCACGACCGGCAGGGTCGAGATCTTGAGGCCGATCTCCAGGATGGCCATGAGCCCGTAGGCCAGGAGCGACACCGCGGCCAGCGGCACGATGATGCACACGGTGGCGGCCACCGAACGGAACGAGAGCAGGCACAGGAGGATGACCCCGGCGAAGACGTAGCCCAGGATCGGGAACTGCGACGCGTCCACCTCCTCGTTGGTGGCGGCCATGACGCCGACGTTCCCGCCCGCGAGGTGGAAGCGGATGCGCTCCACGGTGTTCCGGCGCTCGAACTCCTTGGTGGCGTCGACGACGCGCTGGATGGTCTCGGCCTTGTGGTCGGTGGTGTAGATGCGCACCGGCAGCACGCTGCAGTCGTTGTTGATGAGGCCGCTGCTGGTGGGCACCGGCGACACCGACTGCACCAGGCTGTGGCGGTTCCGCGGCAGCGTGCGCCACTTGAGATTGCCTTCGTTCCAGCCGGCGTTGATGTTGCCCGCGACGCTGGCCAGGCTCACCACGGACTGGACCCCCTCCACGTTGCGCACGTGCCAGGTGAACTCGTCCAGGGTGGTGAGCACGTCGTAGTCGATGCAGCCGTCCGGCACGGTCTCCGCGAACACCGTGAGCACGTCGACGCCGATCTTGAAGCGCTCGGTGATGACGGCGATGTCCTGGTTGTACACCGACTCCGCGCGCAGCTCGGGCACGCCCTGGTGACTGTCGCCCACCTTGACCTGCACCGCGTAGAAGGCCCCCACGGCCACGAGCGCCGCGGCCAGTCCCACCGTCACCGCGGCGGGTCCCCGGTGCGCCAGCCGCGCCACCCTTGACCACAACGGCCGCAGGACGCCGTCGCGCTTGGTCGCGGCTTGCCGCTGGGCCTCGCTCATGCGGAAGTACGACAGCAGCACCGGCAACAGCGCCAGGTTGGTGAGAATGATGGCCACGATGCCGAGGCTGGCGGTGATGGCCGTCTCCCGGATGACCTGGACTTCGATGAACGAGATGGTGATGAAGCCCACCGAGTCCGACGCCAGCGCCACCGCCCCGGGCAGCAGCAGACGCCGGAAGCTGGCGCGCGCGGCGTCCAGGCCGGCTGCGCCCGCCACCACCTCGGCGCGCACCGCGCTCACCATCTGCACCCCGTGGCTGACCCCCACCGCGAACACCAGGAAGGGCACGAGGATGGACATGGGATCGATGCCGAAGCCCAGCGCGGTGACCGTGCCGAGCTGCCACACCACCGCCACCAGCGAGCAGACCAGTGGCGGGATCGTGAGACGCACCGACCGCGTGTAGAGGTACACAAACAGGGCTGTGATCAGGAAGGTGATGCCGAAGAACGTGATGACCCGCGCGGCGCCCGCGGCGATATCGCCCACGAGCTTGGCGAAGCCGATGACGTGCACGTGGACCGGGGCGTTCGCCTGCGCCTTGGCGCGGATCTCTTCGAGCTGGCCGGCGACGTCGAGGTAGTCGAGGCGCTTGCCGGTGTTGGGGTCGAACTCCTGCAACCGGCCGCTGACGATGGCGCCGGTGAAGTCGTTGGCCACCAGCCTGCCGACGACGCCGGCCTTGATGGCGTTCTCGCGCACCCGGGCGAGGTCGGCCTCGGTGGCTTTGAAGCTCGCGGGCAGCACGTTGCCCGCGATGATCCCGTCCTCCACCACCTCGATGTAGCGCACGTTGGGCGTGAGAATGGAAAAGACCTGGGTGCGGTCGATGCCGGGCAGGAAGAACATTGCGTCGGTGACCTGTTTCAGCACGGCGAAGAACTCGGGTGTGAACATGTCCCCGTCTCGCGCCGTGATCGCGATCACCACCTGGTCGGCGCTGCCGAACTGATCCTGGTGCTTGAGGAAGGTCTGCATGT
The DNA here is from genome assembly GCA_026712905.1 of Deltaproteobacteria bacterium. Classification (NCBI taxonomy): domain Bacteria; kingdom Pseudomonadati; phylum Myxococcota; class Myxococcia; species Deltaproteobacteria bacterium. The sequence continues at coordinate 16,229 of JAPOPM010000123.1, read as the reverse complement.
ACTCGTGCTTGAGGGGCACGAGCTTGAAGAACCCGGCATCCACGCGCAACTGCCCCGCGAACCAGCCCATGGCAAGGGTGACGAGCGCGAAGACGGCGATGACGAGTCCGCGCCGCGTGAAGAGCCCGCGCTCGAGGAAGGCGGTGAACGGGTTGGTCGGGGCGGTATTGGGTGCGTCCGGCATGGGCGGCTACTCGGACTTGGGGAGCGATTCCAGGCTGGACAGGCGCCGGACGCCGAACTCCCCGGTCAACAGCACGCCGCCGTCGGGCAGGGCCAACGCGGACGCGATGCCCTGGCGTGAGCGGAGGCGCGTGGTGGACACGCTGCGGCCGCCGTCCCGGCTGGTCAGGATGACCCCTTCGAGGCCGGTGAGGACCAGGTGGCCGGACGGCAAGCGGGCCGCGTCCGTGAGGGTCGCGGTAGTGTCGGTGGCCACGCGCGTCCAACTCGCGCCCGCGTCCTCGGAGCGGAACAGGTGCCCGCGGAGCCCCAGCAGCAGAAGGCGGTCCGCATCCAGCACCAGGGCGCCGTACCACGATCCGGTGTAGGGCGAGGCCAGCTCGCGCCACGTGCCGCCGCCGTCGTCGGACCGGTACACGACCCCGGCCTCCGCGGCGAGGAACAGGCGTTCCGCTCCCGCGGGCACGATCTCGTTCAGGTGGAAGTCGTCCTGGCTGATGGCGCGGGAGGTCCATGTGGCGCCGCCGTCACGCGTGGCCAGGAAGTAGCCGTAGGCGCCCACGGCGAAGCCGGTCTCCTTGTCGCGGAACCAGACGTCCAGGAGGGGGCGTTCCTCGTCGGGCGCGCGGTGCACGAGCCGCCAGGTGTCGCCGGTGTCGTCCGTGCGGAGGATGACCGCGTCGTGCCCCACCGCCCAGCCGGTGGCCGCGTCGTGCATGTGCACCGCGGTGAGCAGGGCGCGCACGGGCACCTGGGCCTGCTTCCAGGTTTCACCGTCGTCGGAGAGGAGGATGTGGCCGCGCTGGCCCACCGCGATGATGCGGTCACCGGCGGTGGTGGCGTCGAGCAGCAGGGTGGTCGCGGCCAAGGGTGCCTGGACGGCCGGTTTGGTGTCTCCGGCGGCCTGAGCGGTCAGGCACAGGCACAGGAACAGAGCCGGCAGCAGGGCCGTCGGGCTGCAACGGAGATGATGTATGCAATAACGAAGCAGGGACAGATGCCCGCGGGTTTCTATCATGATGCCAGAACACAGGGGCGCGGCCACCCGAATCGTCATTCCCTCGGGACAGGCTGCGTCAAAACACCATCGGGAGCGAGACAACAACCCCCGAATCGTCATTCCCGCGGAAGCGGGAATCCAGGAGGGGTGAGGCGGGGCAACGCCACTGTAGTGCCCCACCACCACCCCTGGATTCCCGCTTCCGCGGGAATGACGATTCGGACGTGGGTGTCATTTCATTTGCGAGCGGAGTTTTGACACAGCCTGTTCCGCGGGAATGACGTATCCGTGTGGTATGGAACGTCCCCAACCGCCGGTCTCATCGCCTTCCCGCGCGGCGCAGGGATGATGGGTTGAAGTCCCTGTCCTTGAACGTGATGTCGTAGGTGCACATGGGGAACTCGTTGTCGAGGCCGAGGGCGAGGTAGCGGCCGGCCTGCAGGTCGTGGTGGACCTCCAGGGTCGGCCAGGTCAGCGGCTTCTCGTAGAAGTTGATGACGTGCCCCTCGGACACGCGCCAGAGCTGGTCGCGGTTGTCGTAGATGTCCGCCAGCAGGATCTGCCAGGAGTCCTCGTCGATGTAGAAGGTCCGGCGCTTGTAGAGGTGGCTCGCGCCCTCCTTGAGCGTCGCGTCCACGATCCACACCCGGTGCAACTCGTAGCGCATATGCTCGGGGTTGACGTGCAGCGGCCGGATGATGTCGTTGAAGGAGAGCTTGTCGCTGTGTGCCCGGTAGGCGTTGTAGGGCACGTACATCTCGCGCTTGCCCACGAGCTTCCAGTCGTAGCGGTCGATGGCGCCGTTGAACATGTCGAACTGGTCCGCGGTGCGCAGCCCGTCCGAGGTGGTGCCCGGGTTGTCGTAGGCGATGTTGGGCGCGCGCCGTACGCGCCGCTGGCCCGGATTGTAGGTCCAGGCGCTGCGCGGCTCCCGCGCCTGGTTCATGGTCTCGTGCACGAGCACGATGTCCCCCGCCAGCCGCGCGGGCGCGGTCACCCGTTGCTTGAACAGGATCATGGTGTTGCCGAGCTGCTCGACGGTCATGCCCGGCAGCGAGTAGCGCACGTTGACGTCCACCGCGTACTTGACCAGCGTATAGTCGCCGCCCCGTGTCACCGCCGCCTGCCCCAGCGTGCAGGTCACCGTCTCGCCGCGATAACGCAGGAGGTGGTTCCAGATCACCTCCTGACCGTCCTTGGGAACGGGGAAGGGGATGCCGATGACCGCGCCCTCCACGCCGTTGCCGTCGTCCACGAGCTTGGTGACCGCGGCGATCTTGCGGGTGGCGTCGTAGATACGCTGCGGCGCCGAGGCGCTGCGCCGGGTGGGGTACACCGTCAGCTTGTACGACGGGTAGGTCTCCAGCAGACGCTGTTGTCCCGGGGAGAGCTTGTCCCGGTACTTGTCCAGGTTGGATTTGTCGATGACGAAGAGCGGCTTGTCGCCGGCGTAGGGGTCCGGATGGTGGTCGCCGAGCTTGTCCCCCGCCGGGGACTTGGTGATCCCCCCGGTCCACTCGGGGATGGTGCCGTCGGCGTTGCCGGCGCGCTCTCCGCCGAGCGGGGTCAAGTCCTTGTCGAGGCGTGCGAGTTCGTCGGCGGACAGCTCCGCGGACACGGGAGAGACGAGCGCGCACGCCAGGACGAGCGCGGTTCCCAATCGAATCGTAAGTGCTTTCATGTTCATGCGCCTAGAAGGAGTATTTGACCGTGGCGGTGACGAAATCGCGGTCCCTCAACGAGTTCCTGCCGCCGGCATACTGGGTGTAGCTGACATCGAACTGCCAGCGGCTGAGATAGTCGGCGCTCAGGCCGAGAGTGAGCGCGGTGCGGCCCTCCACGAACGAGCCGCTGGGCGCTGGGCTGTTGCCGCCGACGTCGTGCCCGAACCGCAGGTACGGGAACAGGTTCACCGCTCCGATGGCCTGGTTGTAGTCGAGCCGCGCCGCCAGCCGGTAACCCCAGGATGTGGGGTCGGCGTCGTTGGGGTCATAGCTGTCGCCTTTCCCGACCGAGCCGGCTGGGCTCTCCAGGGGCATGTCGTCCGGAGTCAGTTCCCCGGCGGGCACACCGTTGCCGGGCGGCATGTCGTGCACGTGCATCACCGCCACTTCGGTGACGAATGCCAAGGCGTCCGCTCCCAGAACCGGACCGAACACCTTGGTGGCGGTGGCCTGAGCCTGGCTCACGTCGCGCAGGACGTAGCCTACGGTGTCCACGTCGTACCGGCCGGCCACGGCGTTCTCGCCGATGCACAGAGGACCTGCCTGAGCCGGTGGGACGCCGCTCTGCACTTTCCGTCCGATACATCCGCCTAGCCCTGTGAACGGTCCCAAGGCATCGGAGAATACCTTGCGTTCCGCGAATTGCAGCGGCGCGTCACGGCGATAGGAGTACTCTCCTTGCAGCGCCACACCGGTCGTCCCGAGCGTGGTGTTGAAGCTGATGCCGTAGAGCTGGATGTCCTGCGGATACTCGATGAAGTAGTGCCCGCGGTCGGCGTAGGCGTTGATGCCGGCCGCCTGAGCGGCGGCTCCGGCGAGGGCTCCAACCTGGGCCGTCGTCGCGGCTTGGACTCTTTGTGCGAGCGCGCCGCATTCCGGACTGTGAACCGGGGAAGGACACTGTGCCGTGCGCAAGGCCTGCATGACGGCGCCGGCCACGATCTCCTGGACCGCCGTATTGGCGGCGGTCCCCGGCCGGTCAGGAGCTCCAATTGCCCCGCTGGCGGCCAAGCCCCTCCCTGCGTCCTCCGCCATTCCCGTGTGTGCGCTGATCACCGGCAGCCGGCTGTGGTAGTTCATGAAGTAGAAGCCGACCTCGGTGTTGTTCAATTCCTCCGCGAGGTAACGGAACGCGATCCCCCATTGGCCCGAGTCGCGGGGGTCGTTGTCCGGGTAGCGATCCGCTATCAGGAAGTCGGGATCCGGCGCGAGGACCGGGCTGAAAGCGGCGGCGACGGAGGTCTGCGAGAAGAGCAGGAAGGGGTTCTCCCGAGGGTCAGCGCTCAGTCCCATGTCGCCGAGGTTCAGTCCGGGCAGGGCGATCACCGCCTTCGTGGCCCCCGGACCGACGTAGTCGGTGACCGAGAAAAAGCTGCCCACCGGGTCGATCTCGGTCTTCTCCCAGCCGATCTGGTAGAAACCCTCCATCGTAAGGTTGAGGCCCGCCGCCACGGACGCCGAAACCAGGGGGACCGCCAGCAATGCCTCGCGCAATTCGGAACCCGGAACCCTGAGCTTGCTCACGTCGAAGGGGTTGACGGCGTTGATGCCGTTCTGGATGAACGTGCTCTCGCCCCAGTTGAGGACATGGTTGCCAAGCCGAACATCGAGGGTGGCGTCACCGACGTCGAAGGCTCCGGTCACGTAGGCATCGAGCACGTCGAGGTCCTTCCCGATCAGGGCCTTCGCGTCCTCCGACAGGGGAGTGCGCGCCCGCGTGCCGTTTTCGTTCTCGATGTCGTAGAGTCCGCTGGCGCGGACGAACAAGCCCAAATTTCTGTAGCCGATATCGAGTTCGCTGGTGAACTTGAATGCGTTGCTGACGATGCCACGATCGTAGTTGAGATTGCCGTCGTTGTCGTTGGTCTTGGCAATCTGCGCTTCATCGCGCTCCGAAACGCGGAAAGTCGCGCCATAGGAAAGGGTGGTGTCCAGACTTGCCTCGACCTCGCCCGAGCTCAGGTCCACGGCACCAGCTTGGCTTGGCCACAAGAAGGAACAGAAGGCAAGAACTGACACCGACCGCGCTATATGACTACCAGCCAGTTTCCATATCATGAGTGGCGAATATCACCATACGCCGTCATCTGTCAAGTTTATGGCCTTTGGTACGGAACGGTTTTGATATTGTTCGGATAAGAAGAAAATTCGAAGGATCGAAACATGTCATATCGACCTCAGGACGGGTTTTTCCGCAAGGCCAAGCGCGAGGGCTATCGCTCGCGCGCGGCGTACAAGCTGCTGGAGATCAGTCAGCGGTTCCGGCTGATCCAGGCGGGCCACGTGGTGGTGGACCTGGGCGCGGCGCCCGGCGGGTGGCTCCAGGTGGCGGCCGAGCTTGCCGGACCGCGCGGGCGGGTGCTGGGCTTCGACTTGCAGCCCATCCAACCGCTGTCCGGGGCGCACGTCAACGCTTTCGAGCTGGACTTGCTGGCTCCGGAGGCGGCGGAACGCATCCGCGCGCTGGCGGAGGGGGCCGTGGATTGTGTCCTCTCGGACATGGCGCCGCGTCTGTCCGGCATCCGCGACGCCGATCACCAACGCGCCCTGGAGCTTACTCGCGGGGCCTTCGACATCGCCCGCGCGGTGCTGAAACCGCGGGGCTCGTTCCTGTTCAAGACCTTCAGCGGAGTGGATGCGGAGGCCCTCCTGAAGGAGATGACGGGCTGCTTTCAGACCGTGCAGCGGGTGCGGTCCGCGGCCACGCGCAAGGGCTCGTCGGAGATCTACGTGGTGGCCAAGGGCTTCAAGGCCAACCGTCAGTCAGGGCAACTCTGATCAATTGCGGTCGGACGCCATCGTCCAAGTGGCAATGGATCAGACTTTCCTTGGGTTCCTATTCCACGGTCACGCTCTTGGCGAGGTTGCGCGGCTGGTCCACGTCGGTGCCGCGGTGTACCGCGATGTGGTAGGCGAGGAGTTGCATGGGGATGGTCAGCACCACCGGCGCGAGGTGGTAGGGCACCTTGGGGACCACGAGGGTGGACTCCGGCTCCAGGGTTTCGTCGGGTTCGTCGGTGACGGCGATGAGCTTACCGCCCCGTGCTTCCACTTCCTTCAGGTTGCCCAGCGTCTTCGGATAGTAGTGGTCCCTGGGCAGGATCATCACCACCGGCATGTCCTCGTCGATGAGGGCGATGGGGCCGTGCTTCATCTCGCCCGCGGGATACCCCTCGGCGTGGATGTACGAGATCTCCTTCAGCTTGAGAGCGCCTTCCAGGGCGATGGGGTAGTTGATGCCTCGGCCGAGGTAGAGGACGTCGCCGGCGTGGCTCAGCCCGTGGGCCAGCGCGTGGATGGAGTCCTCCAGCTTGAGCACCGCCTCGATCCAGCCGGGCAGCCGCAGGGCGTCTTCGAGGAGCCGCGTCGCCGCTTCGTGCGGGATCTGCCCGTTCAGGCGTCCCAGGCGCACGGCCAGCAGGTAGAGCGCCGTGAGCTGGGTGGTGAACGCCTTGGTGCTGGCCACGCTGATTTCCGGGCCGGCGTGGGTGTAGAAGACGCCGTCGGACTTCCGCGCGAGGGACGAATCCACGACGTTGCAGACGGACACGGTGCGGGCGCCCTGCTGCCGCCCCACCTCCAGGGCCGCCAGCGTGTCCGCGGTCTCACCCGACTGGCTCACCAGCACGAGCAGCGAATCCGCTCCCAGGAGCGGAGTGCGGTGCCGGAACTCCGAGCCGTAGTCCACCTCGGCCGGGATCCGCGCCAGCTCCTCGATCAGGAACTTGCCCACCAACGCCGCGTGCCACGCCGTGCCGCAGCCCACCAGGTGGATCCTGCGCGTCCGCGCCAGCTCGTCCTCGGCGAGGTCCAGTTCGGCCACCTCGACGGTGCCGGACTCGAGGGCGATGCGCCCGCGCAGGGTGTCGGTGACGGCCTGGGGCTGCTCATGGATCTCTTTGAGCATGAAGTGCCGGTAGCCGCCCTTCTGGGCCGCCACCGCGTCCCAGGTGATCCGCCTGGTGGGCCGGGCGACCGTGCGCGCCTTGGCGTCGAGGATGCGGAAACCGTCGGCCCGGACCTCGGCGATCTCGCCGTCTTCGAGGAAGGCCACGTCTCGGGTGTATTCGAGCAGCGCCGGGATGTCCGAGGCGATGAAGGTCTCGCCGTCGCCCGCGCCCACGACGATGGGCGAGGCGTTCTTGGCGACGATGAGCCGTTGTGGCTCGCGCCGGCTGAGGAACACCAGGGCGTAAGAGCCGTGGATTTCCCGGATGGTCCCGCGCACCGCGTCGAGCAGGTCCATTCCCCGCGCGGTCTTTTCCTCGACCAAGTGGGCGACCAGCTCGGTGTCGGTATCCGAGGTCAGCGCCGCGCCGCGCCCGAGCAGGGCCTGCTTGAGCTCCAGGTAGTTTTCGATGATGCCGTTGTGCACCACCACCGTGTCCCCGGCCCGGTGCGGGTGGGCGTTGGCCTCGGAGGGTCCGCCGTGGGTGGCCCATCGGGTGTGGCCGATGCCGGCATGCCCTTGGATGGGGGCGGTCGCGAGGAGTGTCTCGAGCCGAGCGAGCTTGCCCTCGGCACGGCGCAGCGCGATTCCGTCGCCGTTGAGGACGGCGATGCCGGCCGAGTCGTAGCCCCGGTATTCCAGCCTTCTCAGGCTGTCGATGAGCACCGGGGCGGCGTCGCGCCCGCCGATATATCCGACGATGCCACACATAAGCGGTCAGCTTTCCGCGCTTTCAACGGTTTCCGCATGGACGTCAACGGTTGCTGCATGAACGTCATTCCCGCTTCCGCGGGAATGACGAATCGGGGGGTTGGCGCCAATGCTTGTCCGGGCGATGTTTTGACACAGCCTGTTCCGTTGGAATGACACATTTCGATGTCGGTGCCATCCCCCTACTTGCTCTTCCTCGCGCGGAACCGGGCCACCCAGCCCTCCTTGTGCTGCTGGGGTGCGCGGCTTACCGCGAGGGCGCCGGCGGGCACGTCCTTGGTGATGGTGGAGCCGGCGCCGATGTAGGCGTCGTCGCCCACTTCCACCGGCGCCACGAGCTGGGTATCGCTGCCCACCTGCACGCGGTCGCCGATGGTGGTGCGGTGCTTGGCGAAGCCGTCGTAGTTGCAGGTGATGGTGCCCGCGCCGATGTTGGACTCCCGCCCGAGGTCGGTGTCGCCGATGTAGCTCAGGTGGCTGGCCTTGGTTCCCTCTCCCACCGACGAGTTCTTCACTTCCACGAAGTTGCCGATGTGGACGTCGCGTTCGAGCACGGTCCCGGGACGCAGGTGTGCGAACGGACCGATGCTCACTCCTTCCTCGACGTCGCAGTCGTCCAGCACCACCGAGAAGCGCAGGTGCACCGCGTCCCCGAGGCGCACGTCGGTGAGGTAGGCGCTGCCGTCGATGCGGCAGCCGGCGCCCACGACGGTGCGGCCCAGCAGGTGGCTGTTGGGCCCGATGACCGTGTCCTCGCCGATGACCGCCTCGGCGTCGATGTAGGTGCTGTCCGGGTCCTTGAGGGTCACCCCGTGCTCCATCCACTTGCGGTTGATGTCCCGCTGCAGTGCCTTTTCCATCCAGGCGAGCTCCTCTCTCTTGTTCACGCCCCGGAATTCACGCGGATCGTCGAGAGTCACGCCGCCGATGCGGGCCTCCATCCGAGCGGCGAAGCCGGCGATGTCCGGCAGATAGTATTCTCCCTGGTGGTTGCGGTTGTCGAGGGCTGCCAGGGCCGCGCGCAGGAAATCGGCCGGCGCCAGGTAGAGGCCTACGTTGATCTCCCGGATGGCCCGCTGCGCCTCGGTGGCGTCGCGCTCCTCCACGACGCCGGTGATGGCCCCGCCGGGGTCGCGCAGGATGCGTCCGTAGCCCGAGGGGTCCGGCAGCGTCGCCACGGCCAAGGTCAGGTCGTGGCCGCCGGACCGGTGTTCCGCCAGCATTCCGGAAAGGCTGCGGCGTGACAGTAGGGGCACGTCGCCGTTGAGAATGAGCAGGTCGCCGCGGAAGTCGCCCAGCGCGTCGGTTGCGCAACGCGCGGCGTGGCCGGTGCCCAACTGCTCGGGCTGGACCACCCATGCCGCGGGGTCCATACTGGGGAAAGCTTCACGGATGCGCTCGTCACCGTGCCCCACCACGACGCGTACCGCGTCGGGTTCCAGCCCCGCGCACGCGTCCAGCACGTGGGCCAGCAACGGCCTGCCGCCCAGGGGGTGCAGCACTTTGGGCACGGCGGATCGCATCCGCTTGCCCTGGCCCGCGGCCAGGATGATGACGCCAAGCCCCTGCATACGCAGGCAAACTATAACCCAAGGGAGGGTCTCCCGCCAGAGAGTTGGGGGTGCCGAGGAAACCGGCCCGTACATTGACAAGCACGTGATTTTCCAATAACTCTTACCGTACTTCGCTAAAGGTGGTCGAGTTCGTATGGAAGAGCAGTCCGGTTTGTACTACTTCATGGAGATCGTGACCAAGCCCGACAACATTCCCATCGTGGGCATGCTGATTCTCGTCCTGTTCTTTACCTGGGTCGGCCTGAAACAGGCTCTGAAGAACGACAGGCTGATCGATGAGGGCCGAGAGGACGAAATCCCTGACCAGATGTGGAAGTAGATGTCGCGGCTGGGGCTCCCTGGCGGTCCTGGCCCTCGTTGCGGTCCTGAGCATTCATGGAGAAGCCCGTCCCGCCCTGGTGGACGAAGATTCCTGGCGGGAAGCACGGCGGGAACTGGCCGCGGGCAAGCTGGCCGACGCTTGGGACAAGTTGCAGGAGCTGCTTGAGCGGTACCCGGAAGAGGCGCAGCTCCTCCAGGTGGTGGGGCTGGCGGCTCTCAAGCGCGGCGAACGCGAGGCGGCGTTGGCGCACGTGAGGAAGGCCGTGGCCTTGGCGCCCGACGACGTCGAGGCGTTGACGCTGCTGGGCTGGCTCGATATGGAGGTCGCGGGTGACGTCGAGACGGCCATCGAGTCGTATCGCAAGGCGGCCGCGCTCAAGCCCGACGTGCCCGAGGTCCACAACAACCTGGGCGTCGCGCTCAAGCGCAACCGCGACCTGGAGCCGGCCGTGGGGAGCTTCTCGCGCGCCCTGGAGTTGAACCCGGATTTTGCCCAGGCGACGAGCAACCGCGGCTGGGCCTACGTGGACTTGGGCAAGTGGCAGGAGGCCAGGACCGACTTCGAAAAGAGCTTGGTCCTCCAGCCGACCGATGAGGCCGCCCTGTACGGCCTCGCGCGGGTGCGCAAGGAGTTGCGCGACTATTCCGGGGCCCAGGAAGCCCTGACCCGGCTCAGCGGACAGTCGGGCAACTTCGTTTACTGGCTCGAATGGGCCGTGGTCGGTCTGGTACGATACTATTGGGTGTTTCTGCTGCTGGTTTTGGGTCTGTTCTTCTATTACCGGTACAAGGCAAGAAGAAGGGTGAAGGTCGATGGCTGAAGCCAAGAAACGCAAGGGCACGGCGCTCCTGGCCGTGATGAACGAGAACTGCACCAGTTGCGCCGGCGCGCCGCTGTGCGAGGTGCACTGCCCGGTGGACGACTGCATCAACCTTCTCTACGAGGAGATGCCCGGCGGCGGCCTCAAGCCCTATCGGGTGTGGGTCGACAACGAGAAGTGCATCGGCTGCCAGATGTGCTACAGCGACGACCTCACCAAGATCCACGAGCACAAGAACACCGGCGCGGTCTACTTCGAGTACGGCAACCGCATGTACGACGCCGACAAGAAACTCCTGGAGAAGGAGCAGGAGCCCAAGAAAAGCGAGCTCCAACTCATCGGCACCGACTCCGAGGACCGCCTCGACAAGAAGATCTGCCCCTGGGACGCCATCCGCATGGTGGAATTCGAGGACGCCCTCGAGCTCTCCAAGCTCTACTACGACCCCGAGCTCATCTCCACCGAAGACGGCGTCTACTCCATCGACGACAAGGGCAAGGAAGAGTTGGAAGACCGGCAGATGGAGGGGTTCTAGAGATACGGTGAAGGCCCCTGACTCGGGAGGCTACTCTCCATCCGGAGGTGTCCGGGTACTGCGTGCCGCCCTGCGTTTCGCGAAACCGATCGTCCTGATGCCGCTTTCCTGGCCGGTGACCAGCTCATCTTCCTGCCATCCCTGATTCATGTAGAACGCGTTGGCGGCCGAGTTGTCGGCGAAGCTCTCCAACCGGATGGCGGCGTGTTCCGCAAACAGGAGCGCCTCGGCGTCTGCCAGAAGCACGCGGCCGATGCCGCGTCTCTGGTGCGCTGGCGCCACCATCAGCAATTCGATCAGCGGCCCCTTGGTGACGCAGAAGCCGATGATGTCGCCGTCTCGCTCCGCGACGCGGCACGTTCCCAAGTGCGTGTCTACGTGGTCCGTGACTTCCCCGTCAGCGATCCACGTCTCGATCGTGTCGCGGCCCAGAAACGGAATGTAGTTGGTTCGTATCGTACAGATGGCGAGGGCGACCAACGCGTCCCGGTCGTTCTCCCCCGCGGGCCGGATGGTCAATCCATGCAACGTGAACCCCTGTGCTCGACCAAGGCGTGGGACCCGGCAGGCTCTATAGACACTTGGCTCAGATCACTTTGTTCAGCGGATACTCCACGATCCCCACGGCGCCCGCTCGGGTCAACTCGGGGATGAGTTCGCGCACCACGTCTTCGGCGATGATGCTCTCGATGGAGAACCACTTCTTGCCTTTCAGGGCCGGGGTATCGTAGAGGGTCGCGACCGTCGGCGCGGTCACGCTGGGGATGAGGTCGATGATCTTCTCCAGGTTGGCTTCCATCACGTTCATCTTGATGCCGACCTTGTGCTCGGCGGCCAGGGCGCCCTGGAGCAGCATGCTGATCTGCTCGATCTTGGCCTTCTTCCAGGGATCCTGCCAAGCGTCCTTGTTGGCGATGAGCTGGGGCGCGGATTCCAGCAGGTCGGTGACGATGCGCAGGCCGTGAGCGCGGATGGTGCCGCCGGTCTCGGTGACCTCGACGATGGCGTCGGCCAGGCCTTCGGCGGCCTTTGCCTCGGTGGCTCCCCAGGAGAACTCCACGTCCACCGGGGTGTCGTGTGCCGCGAACAGCCGCCGGGTGAAGTTGACCATCTCGGTGGCGACCTTCTTGCCCTTGAGGTCCTCGATCTTCTGCACCGGCGAGTCGTGGGGCACGGCCAGCACCCAGCGTGTCGGCCGGAAGCTGGTCTTGGCATAGATCAGCTCGGTGATGTACTCGACCTGCGAGTCGTTCTCCTGGATCCAGTCCCTGCCGGTGATGCCGGCGTCCAGGGTGCCGTCCTCCACGTAGCGAGACATCTCCTGCGCGCGCACGACGCTGCAGTTCAGGGACTTGTCGTCGATGGAAGGGAAGTAGCTCCGGTCCATCCCGGTGATCTTCCATCCGGACTTGCGGAACAGCTCGATGGTGGACTTCTCCAGGCTCCCCTTGGGAAGCCCCAGCTTGAGTTGGCTCACTTGTTGTAGACCTCCTCGGGGTTGAAGACCTTCTCCGCCCAGACCTCCCAGTCCTCGCCGGCGTCGCGGCGGAAGAAGCAGGTGCGGTAGCCCAAGTGGCAGGCGCCGCCGCCCTGCTGGACGATCTTCAGGATCACCGTGTCGTTGTCGCAGTCCACCAGGATGTCCTTGACCACCTGGAAGTGGCCCGATTCCTCGCCCTTGAGCCACAGCTTGTCGCGGGAGCGGCTGTAGTAATGGGCCTTCCCGGTCTCGCGGGTGAGGTTGAAAGCCTGTTCGTTCATGTAGGCCAGCATGAGTACGTCCAGGGTCTCGTGGTCCTGCACCACCACCGGGACGATGCCTCCGCCCTTGGCAAAATCGATGCTCTCCATTCGGGTCTTTACCCCCTTCTTGGAACTGTCTGCGGGAATGCGTTGGTTCCGGAACTCTCTGAACCCGCGCTGGCGGGAATCCGGCAGGCGGCTGGATTGACAAGCGCGGCCTATGCAGACACGAAATAAACCATACAAAGGTGGGGCGCGCAAACGGACGCGCGGCGACCCGTTTCAAGACATTGGGGGCGGTGAGATGAACGAGTTCGTCGTTGTTTACATCACGGCATCCGGAGAAAACGCGAGCGATTTGGCGGGCGTGCTGGTGGAGGAGAGGCTCGCCGCCTGCGTCAACCGCATCCCGGGAGTGGAGTCCACCTACACCTGGGAGGGCCAGGTGGAGCGCGACACCGAGGACCTGCTCATCGTCAAGACCCGCGCCGACCTGTTCGACCAACTCAAGGAGCGGGTGCAGGCGCTCCATGGCTACGACGTCCCGGAGATCATCGCCATCCCCATCGTCGAGGGCAGCGAGAGCTACCTGGAATGGATGGGGTCGGTCCTGTCCAGGACCTGAAACTTGCGCTCGCGCACGGCATTGTCTAAGTGTCCTGTATCCGCAGCATCCTGTATCCATAGCAATTTGCCAGCCAGGGAGAATTGACCATGAGAGACCTCCAGGAATTCATCGCGGCCGAGGAAAAGCGCCGCCCGGGCGACCTGATCCGGGTGAAGGACCCCATCGACCCCAACAAGTGCGAGACCATGGCTTTCCTGAAGCACCTCGACGACCGCGGGCTGGAGAAGATGGTGCTGTTCGAGAACGTGACCACGTTGGAGGGGAAGCCCTCGCCGTTCCCGCTTTTCTACAACCCGTGGGTGAGCCGGCAGTTCTGCGCGGATGGCATGGGCATGGGCGACCTCAAGTCCAACATGGAGCTGAGCCTGGAGGTGTCGCGGCTGGAGAAGGAGAAGGGGGACACGGAGGTCATCGCCCCCGACGCCGCGCCGTGCCGGGAGGTGGTGGTCCAGGGTTCCGACGTGGATCTGGCCAAGTACCCCATCCCCATGCACCACGACCTCGACGTGGGTCCCTACTGGACCATGGCCTGCGTCATGAAGGGGGAGTCGGACCCCTTCTACGACATTACCTTCACCAAGAACCTGTACTACGACGCGCGCACCATGAGCTTCTCGGCCCACAAGCACCACCACCTTGAGGCCATCGTCAGCGAGAACGAGGCCAAGGACCAGCGCGCGCCGGTCATCATCGTGATGGGGCACCACCCCGCGTTCTACTTTTCGTCCTGCTGCATGACTCCCTACGGCAACGACGACTACCAGAGCGCCGCGGCGTTCATGCACGAGCCCCTGCGGCTGACCCCGTCGGTGACCTGGGGCGAGGACTTCCTCGTGCCCGCGGACGCCGAGATGATCATCGAGGGAGAGGTGCCGCCCAACGTGCGACGCTCCCAGAACCCCTTCGGCGAGGTGCTGCGCTACTACCAGGTGACCATGGATGTGCCCATCGTCGAGGTCACCGCCGTCACGCATCGCAAGAACGCCGTGATGCAGGACATCTGGGCGGGCCAGAAGGACCACTGGAACCTCGGCGGCATCACCAAAGAGGGCAGCGTCTACAACTCCATCAAGCGCAACATCCACGGCCTCAAGGCCATCCACCTGCCCCACTCAGGTTGCGGGCGGGTGATCTGCTACATCTCCATCAAGAAGGAGTTCCCCAACGAGCCCAAGAAAGCCGCCATGCAGGCCTTTGCCGACATGCCCAACCTCAAGCTTTGCGTGGTCGTGGACGACGACGTGGACGTGTTCAACGAGCGCGAGGTGATGTGGGCGGTGGGCACCCGGACCCACTGGGACCGTGACCTGGACGTCATCCGCGAGGTCCAGAACTTCCGCGGCTGGCTCGGCGACAGCGTCGCCGTGGTCGACGCCACCCGCCCCCTGGAAGGCGAGTTCCCCATCAAGAACGAGGTGCCGATAGAGGCCATGAAGCGGGTGGATGTGAGCAAGTACGTCTAGGAACGAAACATGGACGTCAGCGAGTAAGTCCGCCAAGAAGCGAAGCTACCCGAGCCGTCATTCCCGCGGACCAGACCGTGTCGAGACTCGTGAGGCACCAACGCCCCGAAACGTCATTCCCGCGGAAGCGGGAATCCAGGGGTGGGGAGAGGCGGCGCCGCCGCGAGAGTTGAGAGAGGAGGATGCCGTGGCCAAGCTGAAATTCTACTTCAAGAACACCTGAACCACCTGTCGCAAGGCAAGAAGTTTCTTGCAATCACAAGGGGCGGAGCTGGAGGAGAGGGAGTACGGCAAGCAGCCGTTGACCGAGGCAGAGCTGGATTCCATCATCGGCGACGGGCCGGTGACGGATTTCCTCAACACGCGGACGCCGCTCTACCGCGAGCGGAAGATGAAGGACAACCCTCCCGGCCGGGAGGAGGCCATCCGCCTGATGCTCGGGGACCAGAACCTCTTGCGCCGCCCGGTCACCATCAAGGGCAAACGCAAGGTGGCCGGCTTCGACGAGGCCGCCCTCAAGGCGCTCCTCTGATCCTACCCCCATGGGCCAGCTCAGCTACGACGATTTCCTGAAGGTCGACGTGCGCGTCGGCACCATCACCCGGGTGGAGCCCTTCCCGGAGGCGCGCAAGCCCGCCTACAAGCTGTACGTGGATTTCGGTCCGGAAATAGGCGAGCGCAAGAGCTCGGCCCAGGTCACTCACCACTACACCGCGGAAGAACTGGTGGGCCGCCAAGTCGCCGCCGTGGTCAACTTCCCACCCAAGCAGATAGGCCCGTTCCGGTCCGAGGTCCTCGTGCTGGGCTTCCCCGACGCCGACGGCGAGGTGGTGATGGTCGAGCCCAACCGCCCGGTGCCCGACGGCGGCCGGCTGTTCTGACGGAGTTTCCCCGTCCACCAGCCTTCATCTCGAACCGCAGCCAATGTGCCACGCCGCGGTCGGCCGATACAGGAAACCGCTGTCCGCGAAGAAGTATCCGTCCAATTTACCCGACTTCTCCAGTTCCGAATGGATACGGCTGAACAGGTAGAGCTGCGGCTTGATTCGATCCGGATCGATGTGGTCTTCCAGGCGCCGAACAAGGTCTCCGCGCCAACACCTTCTGTGATAATCCGAGAGGACGATCAGGCTGGCCTCGACCAACTCCCGGTTCTTGAACGACGATCCGCTCAAGCTGGTGACGATGCTCCTTGTGATGTCATCCATCTTCGTCCTGATGGGGCCGATCTGCCCCAGGATGATCGCTTCGTTTTTCTGCTTGAGTCTTGCGTTGTACTTCTTTCGAGCTGTCAATGTCAGCCGAAAATGTCCCATTTGTGTCAATCGAAAATGTCCCACTTCTGATGAGGGGGGCGGTTCGGGACAGACGCCCTCCGGTAGGGTCCGCTCCTGGGTGAGGGGGTGGACGGAGGGAGCGTAGCGACCGGAGTCCACCTCCTCACCCAGGAGCGCCTGGCGGGACACGGCCATCACAGCACCGCTTCCTCGTGGCGTTGCTCGGACGCGGACCGCATGAGGTTCTGGTGCTCCCGCATCCGGTAGCTGTTGCCGCGGATGTTGACGATGTGGCAGTGG
>JAPOPM010000122.1 GCA_026712905.1 Deltaproteobacteria bacterium | reverse complement strand
CTTCGTGCCCGTTTAGGGTCTCGCCTATCGACTCACTCCGGCCAGTGAGGAATTACCCCCACTTTTGGATATGACGCCCCTTACCCGAGCGCCAGTGGGACTTGAACCCACCCGATCTGAACGCTGCCCAGCACACACTACCTGTCTTCGGACGCGACTATTTCGGCGTCCGATACAGCGGTGGGTACGGATGCGGTGGGTAGCCTTTCCGCTCCGGGCGCGAGCGCGGAGTCGATCCGGCTGACGGCGCCGTCGAGCGCCGGGACGTACTACTACGGCGCCTGCGTGGACACCGTGACCGGGGAATCGGACACGGCCAACAACTGCTCCAGCGCGGTGCGCGTCACCGTAGGCAGACAAGGCGGCGGAAACACCTTTGGGGTTGGTGACACACTTCCAGGTGTCCCAGCTGCTGGTCGGCTATTCCCTGTTGGCGACTGGGCGACGGCTTGGCCTGGTGTGGAGTTCTCCGGCACGTTGGATAACTCAGTCACAAATTTGATCTTCGATGACGGCGAATACATCCAGCTACGGAACGGAACCAGATACTCTTGTCGAGCTTCTGGCGGGTGCCGAGTCAGAAATGGGGTCGTCTCCCGAGGCACCATCGTGCGTAGTCGCGGAACGCCGCCGGCTACGGCGCCGGACCTGACGGTCGGGTCGCCTTCGGTAAACGACAGCAGTCCGGATGCGGGCGCGTCGTTCACGTTGCGCGCGACGGTTCGCAACGGGGGCGACGGGCGGTCGGCAGCGACGACGCTGCGCTACTACCGGTCCTCGAACGCGACGATCTCCACGTCGGATACGGAGGTGGGCAGGGACTCGGTTAGCGGTCTCGCGGCTTCGGGTACGAGCGCGGAGTCGATCCGTCTGACGGCGCCGTCGAGGGCCGGCACATACTATTACGGCGCCTGCGTCGAAACGGTGTCCGGAGAGTCCGATACGACGAACAACTGCTCCAGCGCGGTGCGCGTCACGGTGAGCAGCAGTGTGGTCGGTGGTGGAGCTTGCACGGCCGGGCTGGTCGTGAACCCGGGCGAAAGCTGTACGTACAAAGGCCATACCTTCTCCGTCAGCTCTTCCGGGCAAGGGTCCATCGCGTTTTTCCGTGCGGGCAGCAGCATCAGAAACTCGGGTACGATAAATGGCGTGAGGTGGGACTTCCATGCCAGCAAAAACAGTGGGAGCAACAGTTGGACGATTCATCGAGCGAATTGAGCGTCGAGTTGCAAACTGGCAGCGCTTCAGGCTCGCGCGCTGTTCGCTGAGGAACAGGCGGAGGAAGGGGTCAAGATTGGATTCAGCGTCCGGCGTTGCTATGGATTTAAAACGTGTCCCGAAAGTGCGACAGGTTTGAGGTTCGGAACGCTGAAGCACACGACCGGATGCCGTCTGCGAGAGCGGGGAGGGCGTTGCCGGCGCGGGAAGGACCGGTGCATGAGGGAATCCGGGACGGCTTTAGACGCGCAAGTCGCGTTGCCGACACGGCCCGTCGGCGTTTCGGGCGGGCGAAATCGGGCGTACTGCCTCAGTTTAACTTTGCGGGGTTTCTCTCCCTGACGGTAGCCTCCTGGACAAGGAAGTGTCGCATGGCAAGGGTTCGGATAGAGGGGAATACGATCGTGCTGCAGGACGCCGGCCGCCACGGGGTGGTCGACGTCAACGGCGGGCTTTAGCTCCTGGACGTTCCTGGCGGCAAGAGCCTGTGGAACGAGGGCCGCCACATCGGCCTTCGCGACAAGAAGATCTTCAACTACGTCGGTCAAGCCCTCCACAATCCCATAGAGGGTTCCATGAAAGACCTTGAGTTTGAAGTGTTCCGGACTGCCTTCATCGAGAAGGACCGGGAGATTGAGCGTCTGGAGAAAGTGGTAGGAAAGTGGCAGATCTCCAGTAACGGCTCATGGCGCTTTCCACAGTGGGTGGTCGCGCAATCCCGGCGAGCGAGTGGGTATCGCGGATCACGTCGAGGTAGCGTTCAACCCGCCGGTGCGGATGAATGACTTGGGCGTGGCGTTTGGCGGGAGCGTCACGGGGAAATGGTCGCGTTCCCTCGAACATCAAAGGGGATCTAACAAGGAGGATCACCGTGACGAAGTTTGCGGTTCTGGTGTGTATTTCTTTGATGCTGGGTTGCGCCCAGCCGTGGTGTTCTTCTGGCCGGCGTTGCTGATGACATACGCGAATGTGGAAGAGGCGGTGGAGGCCGCACAAGACCGCCAGAAACGCCTTCAGCAAATGGCAGCGGACCAGGGCTGCAAGATCTGAAGTGGGCGCCTTGACGGCGTCGCCAAATGCTCCGCAACGCCGGCAACGGGGATTCCAGCCTGGTCCTTCCCGGGACTCGGCGGCGTCTCGGGGGAAGGACTGTCGACCGGATGGCGGCGCGCGCCCGAGGGAGTAGAGTCAGATGCACAAAACACTATTCGCGGTTTCGGTAGTCACCCTGTTGGTCGCGGGATACGAAACCGCCCCGGGGAAGACCGGGGCGGCATCCGACGACGTTGCTATCGAGACGGCGCGGGTGCCGAAGACTATGACCGTCGTGTCCGACGGCTGGAAGATCCAATGGGACCGATCGAGAGGCGTGGCGCAACACCTGGAACCGCCCGCGGACCGGGTCGTCCTGTATGAACAACCCAAGGCGCATAAGGACTGCGAGTACAACGAAGTCAGGGGGCGCGTGCTTTCGGTTGTTGGATCGCTGGTGTCGGTCCGGACCGCTTACGGCTGGTACTGCGGAGGCGCGCATCCGGGCCATTTGGTGAGCTTTGCCGCGATCGACCTCCGCACCGGCACCCGCGCCGATATCCGGCAGCTGGTGCCTGACGCAGTCATAACGACGGCCCTGAAACAGGACGACCTCGTGCGCGCGGCCCTCGGCGGATTCGATCCGTTCGATCTGGACAGTCTCGTCGAACGGGCCGACGGAGGGTGCGAGGTGAGCTACCGATCCCTGCCCACCTCGTTCGCCATTTACAATTTCCGCGACGGCAAGGCGACTGTGAGATTCGGTCTCTCCCACGCCTGCGAATTCGCGCGGGGCGCGCTTACCGAGATCGAGATCGAAGTCCCCGCTCCTCAAGGGCTGAAATTGGAGCGGGCGAGTTTCAAGGGGCTCCTAACAGGCCGTGGAAAAACGCCTAGATTTGAGCGTTTGTGAGTGATTCGATGGAAAACCCGGCTTCAGGGCATCGAGATAGACTTGTTTCACCGGCCATTTCAGGCCAGCGGGCGCGGCGCAGACGCACTGAGGCCATGGACGCATGCTCAACCCCCGACTCCCAAGGTGCGCAGTCGTACCAGGTTGTAGGCGGCGAAGGTGAGGGTGAACTGGAAGTCGACCTTGGCCAGGCCCCGATGCTTGAGTTTGCG
>JAPOPM010000121.1 GCA_026712905.1 Deltaproteobacteria bacterium | reverse complement strand
CTGTCGCGCCTGGGGAGACACCCGTGCGCAGGCGCTGGAGAGCCTTCAGGGCGTTGCCACGGCTTTCATCGAGTCCTACCGGGACCGTGGCGAGCCGCTCCCGGAAAAGGTTGAAGCAGCCATCGTTGACGCTCAGCAGCACGAGGGCCTCGGTGAGGTCATGGTTGCAGTTTGAGGTTACGGCGAACTCACGCGCAAGCTGCGCCGACTCGGATGCAACCTGGATCGACGAGCCCGCGGCGACCACGAGATCTGGATTCGATCGTCGAACGGCCGCAGGACGACCATCCCCAACTGGGGCAGCCATGAGCTGAAAACGGGAACCGTCAGAGCCATCCTGACAGACCTCGGCATCACGCGTCAGGAGTTCGACAGTGCGTGAACCGCAGCCACCGGACCGATTAGCGCCGCCGGGTTTGACGTCATTGGCCCGCTGAGCTCCTTCGCCAGCGGCATTCGGAATTGTGTACATCGCTGCCGCGCGCTACAGACTCAACGTCGGCGGCCCTCACCGTCAATAGAGACTCTTGACCTGCGGGATGGCCCAAGACCCAGGCGAAAATCCGCGTCGCGGGCACCTCGCTGTTTGGCGCCCGAGCCATTGCGCCATCTCATCGCGAAGGGTTAGCATGAAGCCCGGCACTACACGATTTCATCTCGGATATGGCGCCCGATGTGGACCCCAGCCACCCGATACCCGACCGTTCCGCAAAGCACATAGCGATCCTCAGGCTGAACGGCAACTAGATCAACCTTGACGCCACATGTTCTCCATCCTGCAACTGTCGGACTTGCACAGGTCGGAGCCCGAGCCGATTTCAAACGACACGCTCATCGCTTCGCTGCTGGCCGATCGGAATCGTTTTCCGATCGAGACCCCAGCGATCCGCCAACCGGATGCGATGATCGTGAGTGGTGACATCGTCGAAGGAGTGCAACTCGGGCAGTCGGGCTACAGCGACGCCCTGAAAAAACAGTACGCGGTAGCCCGGGATTTCCTAGCTCGACTGACCGAGCGGTTTTTTGCCGGCGACCACTCGCGTGTAGTCCTGGTGCCAGGAAATCACGACTGCTGCTGGAACACGGCGTTCAGTGGAATGACGCCAGTGGCGGAGAAAGAGGTACCGACGAACCTTATCGGTCAGCTGGAACTCCCTAACTCCCCGTTGAGATGGAGCTGGCGCGAACGGAAGCTCTACGAAATCTCGAACCCCGATGCCTACGCGCGAAGGCTGGACAATTATTGGGACTTCGTAGAGGGGTTCTATTCAGGTGTCAAGCTCAAGTTCCCGATCCGGAGAGACACAGGATACAACCTTTTCGAGCTGGATGAAGGACGAATTCTGGTGGCGGCGTTCGAATCGCTGCATGGAAACGACTGTTTCTCGCATCAGGCGTCCTTCGACCCTGCTGCGGTAGCAAGCGCCGCACTGCAAGTACATGACGAAGGGGGATACTACAACCTCCGTATCGCAGTATGGCATCACGGACTGCACAGCGAGCCATCATATCGCTCGGACTATCTCTCCATCCATTCGGTGTATGAGCTCATAGGCCATGGTTTTCAACTCGGTCTCCATGGCCATCAGCACTTCGCGGAGGTCGGCTCGCACTACGTGCATCTTCCAGGTGAACGGAAGATGGCAGTGGTGTCCGCTGGCTCGCTGTGCGCAGGAGGGAGGGACCTTCCTCGAGGAGTCAATCGCCAGTACAACGTTGTCATCGTGTCAGACGACTATTCAGAAGCGAGGGTGCACGTGCGGGAAATGACGCGGGGAAACCATTTCGCACCTAGTGCAGGGGTGATGGGATTCGCAAACGGACTCGTTAGGATGCGACTTTCGTCGACCAAGGCAACGGACGGAGTACAGGTCGACACCGACCGCACACGCCGTAGCGAGCTGATTCTCGAGGCCGAGTCGCACCTCCGGGCTGGCCGCTCGACAGAAGCGTTTGATGTCCTATCGCGCGTCGACTGTACGGACGAACCGTACGGCCGAAGGTTGCTGATCCAGGCAGCGGAGCAGTCCGAGCGATGGAACGAACTGGCGGTCGTGCTGTCGAACCCCGAAACTGGTGACGAACGTATCCAGTTGGTTGAAGCGTTGACTCGGTTGGGCAGGATTGAAGACGCGCTCGCACATCTGCGGCGGTCTGATGGACCGCCCTTGGCGGAGCATGTTCGACGGGAGCTACGGGAACGAGTCGAACGCCTCGGGGTTATGAGCGGGAGACGACAATGAACTCGAGGAAAATGCAGCTCCAAGTCAAGAGCGACCGCGTGATCGAGTTGTTTGCGCGAGACATCTACCAGTCGCCGCTCTCGCTTCTCCGCGAAAACGTGCAGAATGCATTCGACGCGATTCTGATGAGGAGGCGCGGCGACGATAGCTTCTCTCCGAGGATCGACGTTCGCATAGGCACCAACACCGTAACCGTGAGCGACAACGGCAACGGGATGACAGCGGACGAACTGGAGGCCAACTATTGGTACGCGGGAAACAGCGGGAAAAACACCGAGGAGGCGAGGAAAGCTGGAGTCGTAGGGACGTTCGGCATTGGGGCGATGGCAAACTTCGGCGTTGCGGAGCGTTTGGAGGTGGAAACGGAGAGTTCGGCAACCGGCGAACGGTCGCGGAGCAGCGTGGCCAAGGAGAACCTGTCAATCAACCAGGAGTGCATTGATCTCGTGCCTTTGCCTTCCACTGGCGAACCGGGCACCACCGTAACGGCGTTCCTCCCGGCGGACGGGCAGTTCGATCTCGACGAAGCCCGTCGCTACATATCGGACTTCGTGTCGCTTCTAAAGGTTCCCGTGTACGTGAACGGAAACCAGGAGAGCGGCCACAGGGACGAAGAAATCGTACCCCTTCCGCCAGTGTCCTGGCGTGGACAGAGCTACGAGACCGCGGGCCGACTTGGCGCGCACGTGGATCTGGCGGTCGCCCAGAACGGCGACGTGTGGGTACGGCTGGACCGCATGACGTGGTCGGACCAAGAAATGCACGGCTCGATGACACTGCGAAGCGACACACCCGGCCTGCGTACCTACAGGAACGGATTTGGCTTGGCGACGGTGGGCGCGGCGACGGCCTACCAGTTCGGCGGCGTTGTGGATTTGATGGAGCTTTACCCCACGGCCGGGCGCGAGGCGCTGACATCGACGAGCATGCAGCTAATTCAGTCGATGCTCGCGGACGTGGATGAAATCGTGTCGCGACTGTTATCAGGGAGGCCGGAGTGCGACTCCAGCTCAGCGTTCATGAGGTGGGTCGTGAGCAATTCGAGGTACGAGTTGTGCGAGCTGCTCCGGATCGGTACGGATACCGACGAACGTCTCGAACTAGGCGTCATCCGAGCGGACACGGAAAGGCACTATCGTAGCTATGCCGGAACGGACCGTGGCTTGGTCGACCAGTTGTCCAGCGATGAGTCACCACTGCTTCTGATTGCCCGCTACGATCCGCGACGCCGGTGCGAGCGCGAGTACATTGAGCGGTTCTGCAGCGGCCATATCTCCGAGATTTCGGACGAGCCACAAGTTACGGAGGTCTTGCCCGGCTCGGAGTACAGCCGCTCGGAATACGCGATCCTGTTCCGGATCCAGTCGATTCTCGAAAAGGACTACCTTTTGTCATCGGAGGTACGGTTCGGCCACATCAGCCACCGGATTCCAGTGTTCGCAGAGAAGCACGACGGGAGCGTAGTGGTCACCATCGAGCGTGACCTGAGCGCCATCGAGGTGATCGTCGGACTGTACGAGAACGAGTATTCAGCGTTTGGGGCCATGGTCATCGACTTCGTACGGGGCGTGATTTTCCAACGCATTTCCCGTTACGTCCCGAACAGCCAGACTCAAGGGACCCAAGCGTTTCTGCAGATGATCCGTCGCAGGCGAGAAGCAATCGAGTACGAGAGGGACGATATTCAGGAGTTCCCAGACCTAACATTCTGGGACGACGTTCGGAACGACCGGGTCGCCGTCGCGGAGGCGATAAAGCGGGCGATGGCCATCTCCCGTAACGACGTTCAGGTGCTGGACTTTGCGTCGGCAGCGAGCATGGGAGACGTGCTGCCCGACGTGGCGGCCAATCAGGAAGCGCTCAAAAGCGACACCCAGGACGAAATGCTGTCACTCGAAGCGCTTCCGGCGATCATCCGTTCGGACGTGTCCTGCAGCGCGAAGCTGCTGACAATTCCGCTCGCCGAGCCCGCGCTGACCGGATACAGGTGCTTCCTGGCGCTGGGCCACAAGGCGAAAGAGGACAAGGCGGAGTTCTTCCTTCAGCCGCACACCACATCAATCGTGTGGGGGGGCCAGAGAGTGTTGTTCATCTTCGCCCACCGTTCCGAGGAATACGGGCTCTACTACGACCTCGAATCGCGCACATTGATTTCCGACGAACCCGGTGGCGGGCGCTTCCCTACTTGCACCATCTTCGTCGCCAACCAAGTCTACATCCCGATTCCCCCCGACATCCAGTCCTGCTTTTTGCCACAGGAAGGGGAGCGCAAGCGGTTCCTGGTTAGGGACGACCTACTATCGGTTGGATCCGGTGTCGGCTACTGAATTCCCCTTGGGCATGTTCCCCTCCGCTCTGGGCTAACACCAACCTCTCAAGTCAGAGGACAATCAAGGGGAGCACGTCATATGCCACAATCCTCAACGAATCCACGACCGCTTACAGCAAGGACAATACTGCCGACCACCGACAAATACACACTACACAGGGATCCAAAGTCGGACCAGTGGCGCCTCGAGAAGGAAGGGTCCGATCATGCTGGTAGCTAAACGCGGCCTGTCCTTTGCGGCACATCAGGACTTCGGCTCTTGATAGGTACGGATCTCAGTACTGTTTCGGTTTAGAACCGTTGCCTCCCGATAGCGTTCCTCAGCATCTTGCCATTGGGACCAGCGTGGGATGGTAAGAGCCGATGCCCACACCACAGTTGGCCGTGCAAATCGCGCGACGGATCGACGCCGGGAGCAGTGCCAGCCAGACCATCCTGTCGGGCGAAGCCATGCCGCTAGTCGGCCGTCGGACATCGCCGACACCGGACCACGGACGGCTACGTCCACCTTGCTGATGCGCACCTTGTCGAAGCGGCGGAAAGAGTAAGGAGCCTTATTCCGAGGCCATGTGTCTCCCGCGACCTGTGGTCGGCAACCGTCGGCTCCGCCGCGTTCCATTTTGTGCTGACGCTGGCGTCACACTGTCAATGTCAGCCACGAATTGCTCCGGATTTCGATAGCCGCCTCGCCCCAGTACGAAGCTCAGCCAAGCCTCACAGCCCATCGTCCGACCCAGGCGGTATCCGCTCTCTGTAGGGTGTCAGCGACCGCATCGTCATTACTGGAATCCGTTTTGGAACATCCACTGCTCGCACGTCCGCAACCTCGCCCGCCATTGGCAGATCAGACACCCCGCAAATGAGCCACCGCATAAACCGTTCAAACTCATCTTCGGCGTCAAGCCCCAAACTCCACGATTCCGCTTCTTCCCGCTCCGCTTCCCCCAGCTGCGCGGATGTCTCTACTTTGCGAAGTTCTACTAGCGTTTTCTCATGGGCCTCAAGTACCAGTCCATCGGTCTTCTGCGCCACTACGGCCGCCACTCTAACCAACGCAGCACGCCCATCTTCAGTCACGTCACCAAGGTCCGCCAACAAACTCGTCCGTGCCGCTCCCCCTTGCATGCCAATTGCCATCAATAGCGGGCCTGCAATCGCGGCTGCGTCTTCTCGCGCCGTCGCCATTTGCACGGGACCGAAGTCCATCGCCTTGCCAGCCACAACGCCGTCGAATGCCGCCCACGCGGCCGCTTGAGCCAACGGTCGGTGACGGGGCGCATCCGCCATGCCTGCTGTCTCCAAAGACCACGAAACCGCCTCGGGAGCGCCCCAGCCGTCGCGACCAGCAAGAGCCGACACCGCCGCACACGCCACAAATGGGTCTTTCGAACGCCTGCGCACCGTGGCCACAAGCCCCTCCACGGCATGTTGCGGCAGCTCGTCGTACTCACCCAACGCATGCGCGGCTGCTCTAGCAACACTGAACCTCGACCAGGCCCCGGT
Organism: Deltaproteobacteria bacterium; assembly: GCA_026712905.1. Taxonomy (NCBI): domain Bacteria; kingdom Pseudomonadati; phylum Myxococcota; class Myxococcia; species Deltaproteobacteria bacterium. The sequence continues at coordinate 7,752 of JAPOPM010000121.1, read as the reverse complement.
TCCGTAATCGATGGCAAAGTCGCGTTCGTCCAGAAGCAAATCCACAAGCGCATCCACCGCTTCGGGCCACGTTCGCTCTCGCATGGCCTGTGCCACCTCTAGACGAACGTCCGCGCTCCGATCCCTTGCCGCCGCCACAACCAACGACCGGTCTTGCGTCACGTCCAACGACATCACCTCCTTCAATGCCGCAACTCGGACAACGTAGCGCCCATGACCAACAGCTTCACGCATTGTTGCGCCAGCCGTCCCGCCGGCCATAGCAAGCCCTTGTACCGCATGCACGCCATGCTCCGCCTGGCCGCTCCGGAGTAGTCGCCGAGCCGGCGGCACGATGTCCAAGCCGATTGCAGCGGCTAATCCAATAAGCCCTCCGACCACATCCAGCGGCGCTACTTCGAGAATGGCCTTGAGTCGCTCTGCGCAATCACGCGCAAACCGAGCCGCTACCGCTTGAATCGCCTCACCGCTCACTACTGCCGTCAGCGCTCGTCCTAACTCACCCAACTCTTCCTCGAAACGTCCACAAACCCGCTCCGCCAACTTCCGTAGATCGGTCCGTGGTTCTGCGAGAGCCACGACTCGAGCTGTAGCAATGTCGTACACCAACTCCAACTGCCGCCCCGCCACCGCATCTTGCACCGCTTGGGCCAGAAAGTCGCTCAACGTCTCGCCACTGCTGATCTGAGACACAGCAACTTCCACCAATGCCTCGCGCCATCCCCCCTCGAGACCTTCTTTGGCGAGGTACGACGAAAGCTCGTTCAGCAGACCATCATCCCAGTGCTCCATCGCCGCGCGCCACACTTTCGCGCGACTCCAACCCGTCGCCACCCCCAAAAGACTGCCCATTTCCCCCGCGCGCGGCTCAAGCGCCCCCCGTTTGAGCAACTCCGCCACGGCAGAGATCACCGGCTGCACGTCGGAGTAGCCAACCGCCCACTCCAATCCCCTTCCGGCGGACCGCAGCCTCACGACCGCCTCCAGACCCGCTTCCGCGTTGTGGAACTGCTCGTCGGGCTCCTCAATTACGTGATCGGCGACCACCGCGTCGACCTCATGCTCTTCAGCGGCTCTCAACTCGTCCGCGAAGTCCCCCTCCAACCACGCTCGCGCCTCCGCTTCCGACCGCACAAATCGATCAATCGCGCGGTCGAAGTCTGGCGCCTCCCCTGCGCACGCGCCGACGACGATCGTCTCGATGTTCTCCGCTGGCCCGCCCGGTCCCGCGACCGTATCCAGAGCATCCCAAAACGCCTCTTGACTTCCGGGCGCCAACCGCTCAACCAACGCGGTCAGCCCCTTCTCGTAGTCCACCCTCGAGAACGGGAGCCATTCACGCACGAACCTTCCCAATAGCCCTGCATTCTCAGGATGGCGCGCCAACTCATCGAGGTGCTCGCTTGATACATCCGGTCGATGCCACAATTGTCCGGACCATCCCCCCTCGTGCGAAGTACCATCGACCGTCAGCATCCGAGCGAGTTGACTCGGCATATGCGAGGCCCCACCGAATTCCGCTAGTTCCCGGAACGCCCGCTCGAAGTCCCCTCTACCGCCGGTCTTCGTTGCTTTGACCGTCAAATGCGCGTCCACCCGGCCCTGCGTTGTAGCATCCAGCTCAGGGTCCATCCCCTCCAGCCTCGAAGCTGCAACCAGAACGGAGAGCGCAGTTTCCACGCCCCAATCCTGAGTATCCTCATCGAACGCCACAAGAGCACGTAACACCAACGAGAGCACGTGCTCGGCCTCACTGCGATGCGCCATGGAAGCCAGCCGCAGACCCTCCTCCACACGCGGATGATGCAGGTACAGCACGGTGCCTTCCCGTCGCAAATTGCGACCTTCCTCCAAGAACTCGACCAGCCCAGACACGTCTGGGCGCACCGAACCGTCAATGCGCCGAATTGCCCGAACCAGATCGTCGACGACTCGCCATGGAACTGCCCCTCGGGCACTGATCACCGCCCAAACGATCACCGCGCTCGCCGCACCATCCTTTCCCCACGGCTGCAACTGTCTGGCAATGACGCGCGAGATCGCATTGATCTGGGAGTCCGCCACTATCTCCGCCGCTCGACGCGGCTTCTCCCTATCCTCCAATTTCACGGCCGCAATGAACCGGTCTATCTCGTACGGCCGGCTCAATTCGTCAAGCGCGGTTTTCCGGTGGCTCCGGGCCACTTGCCGAGCGTAGCCGGACAGGTCGCCGGCGAATCCGTCGTAGATTCGCGCCAACCGTTCCGGCCCATAGTCCTGAAGCTCTATTGCCACCGTGTAGGGTGCCAGCTCTTCCACCAAACCCGGGCCAGCACTGCGCAGGACGTCCGACCTCGTCGTGACAATGAAGCGCTTCTCCGGTCCGGCCTTGCTCAGGAGACCGGGCAGGCCCGTCCCCCAACAATCCGCACCGGGGATCAACCGGTTTGACCCCCACGGATCCCGGAGATGAAACAGAACCGGAGCGGAGTCGGCAAGGTGCTGACGCACGTGCCCCGGCCCGTATTCTGCGCCAATAATCTGGAATCGCCCGTCCGCTTCAATAACTGTGCGCTCAAGAATGTCGGCGGTCAGCGTCTTCCCATTGCCTGACGGCCCCGCTATCACGACCGCATTGCGACCGTCGAACGTCCTCTGGATCTGTTCGAGTGAGCGTGGAGCCACGTAGTGGTCCATCTCCCGCCTTGGTGAGACGGCCCCGCCAAACCGTCTGAGCACATCGATCAACTCATCCCGACACCACGTACCCTCGAACTCGCCCACCATCCGCCGGTGTACCTCTCTTCGCAGGGCTTCCACGCATGGCGCCTTCTGAACGGCTGGCACATGCCCGCATCCGTGCAGCAGATCGCGGATCCTCCCTTCCAACGCCTCGTCAGTGACTCCCGCGAGGATACCCATCCGGCTGGCAATCTCTGCCGCCACCCCTTCCTTGAGATGCCCACCAGCCTTACCAGGCAGCTTCGTTCCTCTACCTCGTTCGAGTACCCCGCCGATCTCAAACTCTCGCAACTTGGCCGACAACGCCTCGTTCGTAACCAACACAAACAATGCCTGACCTTCGGACACCAGCAAATCCACTGGCCATGTGCGACCAGCCTCCTGGCTCACTTTCTTAGGCCCGCCCACAACCAGCTCGAAGTCACTCTGCGACCACGGCGCACCTGTCCGCCTCTTGACCTGAATGACCAGATGCCGTGCTTCGTCGCGCCAACCCAAGTCCAACATCGCACGCCCCGGGTCGCTCACCGCCGCCTCGATGTCCTCATTGCTAGGCGGCTCAACAACGATCTCCTGCGTCACGGCCTTCCCGAGCAAGAGATCTAGCGCCAGCCACACAGTCACGTCTATCTGGTACTCGTATCCGACGAATCCCGGGTTGCCACGTGCTCCTACACCAGCTTGAACCCGACCACCCATCTCATCAGCCATGCCTTCAATCTGGCCCTTATCCTTCACTGCCTCGTTCTCCATGCCGCTGCTCCTAGCGCCTGTCATCCGCCGTCAGCTGTCATGCGTCCACAATCCAAAGTGCGCCGTCTATCCCGGTCAAAGACCCATACCAAATCTGGAGTCGGTCCAGCTTGCCAGTCGCAAGCCTCCATCAACTCCCCGCGCCGTTCCAGCAGATCCGTCCTCGCGTAGGCGGCCTCCGCCTTGTCCCAGATCGTATGCGCGAGGGCTGCCTCCGCAAGCTCGCGGGGCTGCCCGCTTTCTCCGCACCAATCGCGGAAGCTCGACCGGAAGCCGTGCGGTACGGCGTTGATTCCAAGGTCACGAAGTAGCTTCGAGAGTGTGCTATCGCTCATGCGTCACCCGTAGCCGACGGGAACACCAAGTCGTTCTCCCGGTTTCGCTGGGCCTCGGCTACGATGACGCCGGCACCAGTGCTAAGCGGTACCCGATGCTCTTGAGCAGCCTTCATCCGCTCAGCGGGCACGGTCCAGACCCCACCGTCCAATGTGGCAATGCACGCTGGTGCCGCTGCTTCTACCCGCCCTTCGGAAGCGCGGCCGTCACGGCGTGCCCCGCGGGGTTGTCCAGCGTTTGGCCAGCAGCGATCGCCGCCTTCATGACCGCCAAGATGCGCTGCCGCGTACGCTGCGCTGACCTGTCCCCCTTGAATGTCTTCACTCAGAGGTTAGCCTTTGACCGAAGAGGAGGGGACCGATGCGCAAGAGCCGGTACAGCGAAGCGCAGATCGTCGGGATACTGAAGGAGCACTACGCTGGGCTTGGGGCGGAGTTCAACGGAGCGCCCAGCCGCCTTGAACGCCACGTCATCAAACTTTTCTCGATGATTTCGGCGTTGATCGTTGTCCAATCACCGGGAACACTTTGGTCCGCCAGTTCGCGGTAGATTGCGACACGGGTGTTTCCGTCGAGGCACAGATACTCTCGTCCCGCCAGTGACGGAGCGTCCAGTCGAATAAGTGACACTCGTTGGTAAGCACGCCCCGCTGCCTTGATGGACTCTCGGAGGCGTCGATACCCATGGCCCCCGCTGCCAACGCTGTTCACGGCGGCGGAGAGGTAGAACGAAAGCTGATCCTCGGAGGGATCTTCAATCCCTTGCCGCTCGATTGCGGCACGAATGCGCGGGTTTTCAGGATCGAGGTCGATCAGGGCGACTGGGACGTCCTTAGTTACTTTGCGCATGGCAGCGTCCCACCGGCGTAGACCCACAGAAAGCATAGTCGGATGGGAGAACCATATCCCGGGCGGGGCCGAGAGGGACGGTATTTCCCCCGCACCTTGTCTCGGACTCTTTCGCCATTCTCATCCGTCTCCACAGTGTCGCGGGCGCCTACAGATCTTGCGTCAGAGGCAACCCTCACCTTTCGGTATGGACGACCACACGAGGCTTGTTGCCGCGCGACTTTCTCTCGAATTGTGCAACCTCAATCTCGCCCGCCCGCCTGCGGGTCTTGGCGATATCGTAACTGTTCTGCATACGCATGAGGGTGTCCATCGAAACGCCGAATGCCTTTTCAATTCGCAACGCCATCTCCGGCGACAAGCGCGCTCGCTCGTTCAGAACGGCCGACAGCGCCGCTCGCGTGACGCCAAGCACTTTCGCCGCCCCAGTCACCGTGAGATCGAGAGCCTCAATGATCTCGCATTTCACGAACTCGCCGGGATGGACAGGACTCTTCATTCGGACGCCGTGTACCGGTTTCATGTCTACCTCTCAGTGATAATCCTCGTAGTTGAGGTCGACGATCTCCATCCCGTCGCGGTCGATCCAGAACGTGAGCCGCCAGTTCGCGGTAACGGCCAGACTCCAGATGCCCCTGCGATCCCCGCTCAGCCTGTGTGCCCTCCAACCCGGCACCGTCCGCAACTCTTCCTCCCGTTCCATGTCCTGGAGGAAAGAAACGATGCGCCGGAGCTTCGGGGCAAATGCGGGCTGCACCCCGACGGCATCATCGTCCTCGATGAGCCGACGCAGCCCCCTGTGGACCACGTTCCTGATCTTCATTCCCGATGTTAGCCGGTATGGCCGTATAGTGTCAAGGGACACTTTTCACGGTGCTCGTTACGCAGCGACCCTCCGGCCGCTCCCTTGGTCAGGTTTCACCCCAGACAGCCGTAGCGCCCTGCTTTCGCCGGTCCATGGGCATCAGGTGCAATGGGGTCGATTCCGCCAAACTCCGCCACGCTCGCTTTTCGGGCCGAGAGGGCCGAATCCTGGACCTGCCTAGGTCACGGTTCGCCAGCCGCCAGAGCATGGCGTCCCTTCCCCGATCCGTTTCGGTCCAACCAGGAACGCGCGGTTGCCGTACAGCACGCCGTACGGTCGCACGCGCCGGCGGTTCCGCCGCCGCGCTCCCCGGGAGAGGTAGCCGAGCTCAAGCTTTTGGCGGCTCGTAATGGCATCCCGCTCCAGCGCCAGCAAAGCCCTTTAAAGGTTCTCTCGCGGCACTGCACGCATGGCGAGACCTTCCGCCTCCATAAGCCTCCCCAAGGCGGCATCGAACTCTCCGCGGTGGCGGTGTGATACTGCCCTCAACTTGACTGCGAGGTCGTGGAGCTTCCGACCACGTTCCGCGAACCCGACCCCGGTCCAGACTCCCCGTTGCGGCTTCGAGGTCAGCCAACTCCTCGGGCGACACTTGCATGAAGGGTGCAGGGCGGGTGAACCAAGCCGCCAGCGAAGTCGTTGGTGGCCGTTGTCCTTGCCCACCGTCTCCAATGGTCCGAGGGTTTTCCTCTAAGGCATTACGCATTCGCTCCGCCGCGCGGCTGTTCACGGAGAACTCCTCCTGGATATCTTCGCCGGCCAACCCGCTGTGGCTTCCTTAAAGGCGAGGCACACGACGTCGCCGGCTCGTTCGTACCTCATACAGGAGCCTCCTCATCCATCACTCATCCATCACTCATCCATCGCTGCGGCCATAGCTACAGCCATCCGGCGCAGCAGTTGCCTGAGCTCCTGTGGGGTGAGGATCGTCACGCCATCCTCTTCTGCCTGAATGTCCGCCGGAATATTTGCTCCTGTCACTACGACGATCTTGTCGATGATCCGAAGTTCCGGTCGAGAGATCCTCCAGCCTTCGTCTGCCCTTCTCACCTGAGCAACCGCATCGCCAACATTGGAGGCCGTTTCCCGCCAATCCTTGACTTGTATGGCGATGCCATACGGTCCAGTACCCAGCGGTCCCGGTATGGTGATCAGTATATCGGTACCGTGCTTCTCTTCGCCGACCCCGCCGGTTCTCTCAACTCCATAGTTTGGGAACAGCGCCTTGAGCCCTACAACTAGCGCGTGTTCCCAGTCGGAGCCCTCGAACTCTTCCAACAGCGCTTCGTGAACTCCTTGTCCAATACGCTCGTTCAGTGATTTCATCACCGCGGACACAGGTCCCTCGAACCGGTCCTCCCAACCATACGTGGTGGTCAGCTGCTCCGGCGAACTATGTAGCAACTGCTCCACAGACTCGGCGCAGTCGCTCATATCCCAGAAACGCCCACGACACCTGAGAGTACGTCTCAAATCGCCACGAACACGCTGGTTTTGCCGACCAAACCGCGCAATTTCTTCTGCGGGAAACTTGTGGCCGTAGTCCTGCAAATCCGGGTCGATCTCAAAAACGTAACTCTCATCCCAATCCGCGGTCGCCCGTACAATCGTCACCAAGTCCCAATGTGGCAGGCGAGGGATCAGTACGATGTCGTCGCGTTTCACATGGTTGTACATCCGAAGATTGGCCACCTGTTCTCTCGGAGGATTCTCCGAATCCAGGCGCTTCAGATTCTGGTTCGGACGGGACCCCCAACCTTGCCTGAGAAAGCCGCCCTTCAGCTCTCTCTCATAAAATGCTGGATAGTCAGTACAGTTGACGTCAATTCGGAACCCCCAGTACGTCATCTCTACCTCCTTGTTGTTTCGAATGGGCCTGTAACCCTTCATAGGTACGTCTCAGACACTATCTTCCCTCGGACAAGACAACAACTTTCTCTGCTCACGGGTGCGGCTTCTACAAGGGCGTCGACACTACCGAAAACCGACCAGTTGTGACCCACCCGGCTTGGCCTTGAACTCGGCTCCCAGCATACCCGCCAGCACCCGGGGTTTTCCCAGACACCCGAGAATCTCCCTACTCTTTGCATTTCACCGAATCGCATGCTTCATCCTCAGGACGCGCCTCCCTGTGAACCGGCGCCAACGCACAGAATCCCGATTCCCTTCGCGGTAGCCTCCACCGGGGTATCCCGGCCATCTCACCTCGTTACCGTCAACACACCCATG
>JAPOPM010000120.1 GCA_026712905.1 Deltaproteobacteria bacterium | reverse complement strand
CTTCGCCACGAGCTGATAGACCAGCGCGTCGCCGAAGCGGTAGTAACCGAAGATGACGGCGATTCCCATCAGCGACCACGCCACCGGGAACCCCATGAAGATGGCCACCATCAAGGCGGGAAACATCATGAGGCCGATGCCGAGAGTCATAGATCGACTCCATGCGATTCGAAGCCTTCCTCCTCGGCCAGGCCGAGGAGGACGCGCGCCGACCTGACAAGCTCGGCGAACGCCTGCAGGCACAGTACCGCGAAGGCGATGACCCAGACCGTTCTGAACGGCCAGATCACCGGATTCCAGGCGGATTCACCGGAAACTTCACCGCTCTCGACTGCCTCGTAGGCATATTCGTAGAGTCCGAAGGTGACCCAGATTGCACCCGGTAACATCAGGAACACGAAGCCGCAGACATTCACAGTCGCTCGGCCCTTCGGCCCGATATTGTCGTAGATGAAGTCGACGCGGATGTGGCCGCGCTCCTTCATGCAGTATGCCATGCCGCACAGGTAGCAGGTGCCTGCGAGCATGTAGCCCACCTCGTAGGCCCAGAAGGTCGGCGCGTCGAACAGGTGGCGCGCCAGCACCTCGTAGACCATGGACAGAATGAGCGGAGCCATGACCCAGGCGCCGATGACGCCCAGGAGCTGGGAGAGGCGCTCTATTCCTCCGATGAGGGCAACCATACTGTGTCACTCCTCATCGCTGAGGCGAGTTGAGCGCGGGGCCCCGACCGCGGCGGCCGCGAACACCGTGACGGGAACCGGGCGGGCCACGCGGCCCGCCCGCTCGGACACCCCTAGCGGTAGCGGTGCGCCTCGGACCACGTCGCGGCGTAGTCCTGCTGGCTATTCCAGACGCGCGCGAACCATTCGTTCTCGCTGGCCTGCTTAGCGGCCCACTCGTCCGTGGCGGTCTTGGCCTTGGCGATGAAGTCCGCATCGAGATCGACGACCTCGTTGCCGCCCTTCAGGAAGTTCAGGAAGGACGGCGCGTCCTGGTGGCCGATTTCCATCCAGAAGTTGAACGTCATGCGCTCGCCCGCTCGCTGAAGCAACGTCTTGTTGCGGTCGGAGAGCTTGTCCCAGACGTCCTTGTTGACCTGGCACTCGTGGAACGCGGTCGGCTGATGGATGCCGGGCACCATGATGTATTTGGCGATTTTTTCGTAACCGGCCGACTCGTTCATCCACGGCGTGCCCCACTCGATGCCGTCCACCACCTTGCGCTCGAGCGCCGGATAAACCTCGGCGCCGGGCAGGATGACCGTGGACGCGCCGAGCGTTTGCGCGATCTCGGCCCAGGCGCCGGAAGTGCGCACCTTCATGCCCTCGTAGTCGGCCAGCGACTCCACACGCTTGTGGCCGTGCATGAACACCTCGGGAGGCGCGGAACCGCAAGGAACTGAGGCGACGTTGAACTTGTCCAGGCGCCACTCCATCAGCAGGTCGGCGCCGCCGCCACGGAACATCCAGTGGACCATCTTCTCGTGTTCCATGGTGCCGGCGAAGCCGCCGAACAGCACGCCGGTCCGGTCGACGCCCCAGTCGTAGCCGGCCCAGTTATGGCTGATCTCCGCGACGCCCTTGCGCACGGTTTCGGTCACTTTGAGCGCCTTCCCGAGCGTGCCGCCCGGGAACACCTCGACCTTGAT
>JAPOPM010000119.1 GCA_026712905.1 Deltaproteobacteria bacterium | reverse complement strand
GCACCCGGCGGCATCAAAAAGTTGACCGTCTGAACTCTCAGTATTATCGTTAAGACACCAGAATGTAGTGCCAGAAGAAAAAAATCGACCCGCTAACCCCCCGAATTATAATGACTTTCATTTACCTATGTTAAACTTGGGTTAAGAGATCGGAGAATCGCGACGCGCGCGGTTCCTGGCGAAAGGAGAAACCGATGCTTTGGGGCTTGCTGGGCAAGAAGACGACGATGCCGGACGCGGCCAGGGCGCTGCCCGGAAGGCAGGACAAGATGCCCGTGCCGGAAACGCATTTCGTGAACGGCCATCCGCTGGAGCCGCCGTATCCCGAGGGCATGGAGCAGGCGGTGTTCGGGTTGGGCTGTTTCTGGGGCGCGGAACGCTGTTTCTGGCAACTCGACGGAGTCTACACCACGGCCGTGGGATACGCCGGCGGCTTGACGCCGAATCCCAGCTACGAGGAGGTGTGCACCGGCAGGACCGGGCATAACGAGGTGGTGCTGGTGGTGTTCGATCCCAAGATCGTGACCTACAGCGACCTGCTCAAGGTGTTCTGGGAAGCCCACGACCCCACCCAGGGCATGCGCCAGGGCAACGACGTGGGCACGCAGTACCGCTCCGGGATCTACACTTACGGCGAGCCGCAGCAGCAGGCCGCCGAGGCGTCACGCGAGCGCTACCAGGAAGAGATGTCCAAGGCGGGTTACGGTGCCATCACCACCGAGGTCCTGGCAGCCGGCGAGTTCTACTTCGCCGAGGACTACCACCAGCAATACCTCGCCAAGAACCCGTGGGGGTACTGCGGGCTGGGCGGCACCGGGGTGAGTTGCCCGGCGGGTTAGCGCGAAGCTACTCGTCCAGCAGCCGCTGGATGATCTCCTCCATCTCGTCGTAGCCACCTTCGCCGAAGCGCGTGTACTGGATCACGCCCTTCTTGTCGATGATATGAAGGGTGGGCCAGTAGCGCGTTCCGTAGCGTTTCCAGGTGGCGAAGTCGTTGTCCTGCGCGACCGGGAACTTGATTCCCAGCTCCTTGCAGGCTCTCTTGACGTTTTCCAGTGAATGCTCGTGGGAGAACTCCGGCGAGTGGATTCCCACGACGACGAGGCCCCGGGGGCCGTATTCTTGGTGCCATCCCACCAACGATGGGAGTGTGTTGACACAGTTGTATCAGCCGTAGGTCCAGAACTCGATCAGGACCACCTTGCCCCTGAGGTCCTTGAGCCTGAGGGGCTCGGAGTTGACCCAGATGTCGTTGGTGAACTCCGGCGCCTGCTTGCCCACCAGCGAGGCCGCGGCGTTCCCGGCCGCCGCCATGACCGCGAAGGCCATGAGCAGCGCCACCGCGAATGCCCGCGCCTTGATTGGAAATCGTCGCATGTGTTTCTCACCTCCTGCGGTCATTGTGCACGTGTGGCGAGATGTGCGCAAACGTGCACCGCTTCCGCTTTTTTACGCCGGTCATGCCATCGCACCAAGCAATCCCGCGCGGGGGAGACCGGCCGCAACCGCCCTGCTCAGGACGTACCGGACGGGAAATGCTACCCTCTTCCGACGTTCCCGACCCGATCCAACCCCACAAGGAGTCCGCCATGCTCTACGACTACGTCGCCCTTCCCGACCGACCGCCGCTGCGCTGGCCCGACGGCGCGCGGGTGGCCATGATCTTCACCATCAACATCGAGTATTGGGAGATCACCCGCGACAGCGAGGAGCCGCTCTATCCCGGCGGGCCGGCGACCATTCCCCACGCGATTCCGGGGAACGTTCCGGACTACGCCAACTGGACCTGGCGCGAGTACGGGCAGCGCGTGGGCGTGTGGCGCATCATCGACGTGTTCGACAAGGCCGGGGTGCCCGCCACCTGCACCATGAACGCGCTCACGGGCATCGAGCGCCGGCGCATCATCGACGCCGTCAACGAGCGCGGCTGGGAGATCCTGGCGCACAACTACGCCCAGAACGACGTGCTCACCTACTACGCCTACCAGCCGGACAAGGAGCGCGAGATCATCCAACGCACCCTCGACGTGTACGCCGACGCGGTGGGGCGGCCGGCGCGGGGGTGGCTGTCGTCGTCGCTCCGGAGCACCCACGAAACCCCGCACATCCTGAAGGACCTGGGTCTGCTGTTCCAGGCGGACTACCTGAACGACGACCAGCCCTATCTCCTCAACACGCGCCACGGCCCGCTGGTGTGCATTCCCTACTCCAACGACGTCAACGACTTCGCGGTGTTCTCCCGCGGCGGCCGCACCACCTCCCAGGCGCTGGACCTGTTCAAGGAGCAGTTCGACCAGCTCTACCTCGAAGGCGCCGAGAGCGGCCGCATCATGAACGTGGGCATGCACCCCCACGTCATGGGCCAGGCCTACGCCATCCGCGCCCTGCGCGAGTTCGTCGACTACGTGAAAACCTTCGACGGAGTGTGGTATCCCAAGCGCGAGGAAATGGCGGAGTGGTACCTGGAAACGGTGAACAGCACATAGCGCTTGTGCCAGGACTCCGCGTGAGCACGGGGTGAGGCCGACGCCCCGTATCGTCATCCCCTCGGAACAGGCTGTGTCAAACTCGTGAGACGGAAGCGTTACGAATCGTCTTTCCCGCTTCCAAGCGGAGTATTGACACAACGTGGGAGGATTCATGAGACCGTATCGAGTCGCACTGATTCAGCAACAGACCCGGGTCATCGTCGAACCCAAGGAACGCAACGCGATCATCGACGAGAACCTCGGGCGCATCTTCGAGCTGCTGGACTGGACCGCGTTGCGCCTGGGCGACGTCAAGCTGGCGGTGTTCTCGGAGTACGGCATCATCGGCCAGTACCGGCCGCGCTCGGTGGACGAGTGGCTCGCCCTGGCCGAGACCATTCCCGGCGACGTCACCGATCAGATCGCGCGCAAGGCGCGGGAGCGCGGCTGTCACATCGCCGGCAACCTCTATGAGCGCGACGACGAGTGGCCCGGGCGCCTGTTCAACACGAGCTTCATCATCGACCCCGACGGCAACATCGTCCTCAAGTACCGGAAGAACAACGGCCCCAACAACCTCAACACCACCTACACCGGACCCGGCGACGTCTACACCGAGTACACCGAGCGCTACGGCGAGGACGCCATGTTCCCGGTGGCCGACACCGAGATCGGCCGGCTGGGGTGCCTCACCTGCACCGACGTGGTGTTCCCTGAGATGGCCCGCTGCCTGGCCCTGCGCGGCGCCGAGTTGCTGATCCATCCCACCGCCGAGCCCTACGCCCCCGAGGGCGAGGCCTGGGACGTGCTCCGGCGCGCCCGCGCCTACGAAAACCTGTGCTACTTCCTGTCGGTCAACTGCGGCGCCTTCGTGGGCTCCAACCGGCCCACCGGCGGCTACCGCGGCATGACCCAGCTCATCGACTACATGGGCCACGTGCAGGCGTCGGCCAACGCCCCCGGCGAGGCGGTGGTCACCGGCATGGTGGACATCGACAACCTGCGCTGGGAGCGCACGCGCATGACCGACTCGGGCCACGTGTGGAACTTCCTCATCGAGTTGCGCAGCGACATGTACGCGCCCGTCTACGCCAAGGCCAAGCGCTGGCCCAACGACGGCTGGAGCGACCGCAAGCTGCAGGACACCGTCGAGACCCGCGCCGAGGCACGCAAGATCATCGAGCGGCTGGTGAAGGAAGGCCGCCTGGTGAAGCCGGAATGAGAGTGACCCCGCCATGAGCAAGGCCATGGTGTCGTCGCGCGAGACCGACGTGGCCGTGGTGGGCTACGGCGGCGCCGGCGCCGCGGCGGCCATTACCGCCGCCGACCTCGGCGCCAAGGTGCTGATCGTGGAGAAAGCCGCCGCGGGCGGCGGCAACACGCGCCTCTCCTCCGGCTCGGTGCGCACATTCGGCGCCGTGGAACGCGCCGTGGAGCACATCACGTTCCTGTGCGGCGGCGCCACCGACCCGGACGTCATCGAGACCCTGGTGCGCGAGAGCCACGACAACGAGCCGTGGCTGCGCTCCCTCGGCGGCGACGTGGTCGTCGACCCGCTCCAGGCCGCGCCCGCGAGCTACCCCGTCTATCCCACCGGCGCCGCCTCGCCCGAGCAACCCGGCGCGGACGGCGTCGGCCCCCGGCTCCGGGTCAAGGGCGACACCACAGCCAACGGCCGCGACCTGTGGGAGCTGCTGGACCGGAACGTGGACGAGCGCTGCATCCCGGTGCTGTTCCAGTGCCCCGCCGTGCGGCTTCTGCGCGACAGCCACGGCGCGGTCACCGGACTCACCGCGCGCCGGGGCGGCGAGGAGATCGTCATCCAGGCGCGCAAGGCCGTCATCCTCGCCTGCGGCGGCTATGAACGGGACCCCGACATGCAACTCCAGTTCCTGGGACAGCGGTTCTGGTCGCTGGGCGCCTCCGGCCACACGGGCGACGGCATCCGCCTGGCCTTGGACGCGGGCGCGTCCCTGTGGCACATGAACGCCGTGGCCGCGGGCTTCGGCTACCGCGTGGACGGCTTCGACGGCGCCGTCATCCATGCCATGCCGGGTCCGGGCTTCATCTACGTGGACCGGAACGCGCGCCGTTTCGTGGACGAAACAGCCATGGACGCCCACGCGGTGGGCTCGCTGGTGACCGAGCTGGACCTGGAGACCATGGAGCGCCCGCGGGTGCCCTGTTACGTGGTCTTCGACGAGGCGACGCGAGCGGCCGGCCCGGTGGCCAATACCGGAAGGGGCGCCGTGGCCGAACACTACCGCTGGAGCGACGACAACGCCGCCGAGGTGGGGAAGGGCTGGATCAAGCAGGGCGAGAACCCGGCAGCCCTGGCCGCCGCCCTGGACCTGAACCCGGCCGCGCTGGAACGGACCGTGGACGAGTACAACAAGGCCTGCGCCGGAGGCCGCGACGAAGCCCTCGGACGCTCCCCCGACACGCTGAGGCCGCTGGCGCACCCCCCGTTCTACGGCGCCGCCCTGTGGCCCAGCCTGTTCAACACCCAGGGCGGCCCCCGGCGCAACGCCCGCGCCCAGGTACTGAACGCCTGGGGCCGTCCCATCCAGGGCCTGTACAGCGCCGGCGAACTGGGCTCCATGTGGTCCCAGAACTATCCCGGCGCCAGCAACTTGACCGAGGTGCTGGCCTTCGGCCGCATCGCCGGCCGCAACGCCGCGGGGGAGGAGTAACCCTTCCCTCCGTCATTCCCGCGAAACACGCTGTGTCTAAACGTCGTCCGGACAAGAATTGGCGCCACCCCCCGGAATCGTCATTCCCGCGGAAGCGGGAATCCAGGGGCGGAGAGGGGCTGAAACGAGCCTGTTTCCCCGCCTCACCCCGCCTGGATTCCCGCTTTCGCGGGAATGACGATTTGGGGTGGCGGTGCCGTCTCGTGGCCAGGCGGAGTCTTGACATGGTGTGTTTCGCGGGAATGACTCCTCGGGGGACCGTTGCCTCGCGAGTTTTGGCACAGCCTGTTCCGCGGGAATGACGACTCGAGGGGGCTCTGTTTCATTGACACAGCCTGGAAAGCGGGAATGACGGAGGAAGTGACGGAATGACCGGCGAAGAGAGAAAGGAACCGTGATGGAACCCATCGAATTCGTGGACACGACGTTGCGCGACGGCCACCAGAGCCTGTGGGCGGAATCCATGCGCACCGGGATGATGCTGGCGGTGGGCGAGCGCATGGACCGGGCGGGCTTCCGGGGCATGGAGCTGATGTCCAGCTCGCACATCAAGAAGTGCGTGCGCGAGCTGCACGAGGACCCGTGGGAGCGTATCCGGCTGGTGGCCGGGGTCATCCGCGAGACGCCGCTGCGGGTGATCATCGGCGGCCGCAACGGCTTCGAGCTCACGCCGGAGGTCATCCAGCGCATCTTCCTGGAGCGCATGGCGGCCAACGGCGTGCGCCAGGGGCGCATCTCCGACGAGTGGAACGACGTGGCGGGGTGGCGCAAGACGGTGCGCATCGCCACCGAAGCCGGCCTCGAGCCCATCCTGAACATCATCTACTCGGTGTCGCCCAAGCATACCGACGAGTACTTCGCCGAGCGAGCGCGGCAAGCGGCGACGGTGCCGGTTGTGCGGATCTGCTTCAAGGACCCGGGAGGTCTGCTGACGCCGGACCGCACGCGCGCGCTGGTGCCGCTCATCAAGGCGAACATCGGCGACATCCCGCTGGAGTTCCACACCCACTGCACCACCGGCCTTGGACCCCTGTGCGCCCTCGAAGCCATCAAGCAGGGAGTGCGCATCATCAACACCGCGCTGCCGCCCCTGGCCAACGGCTCGTCCAACCCGTCGCTCTTCAACGTCGCCGCCAACGCGCGCAGCCTGGGCTACGAGACCGCGGTGGACGAGGAAGTGGTGCGGCCCGTGTCCGAGTACTTCTACGGAATCGCCCGGCGCGAGGGATTCCCCATCGGCGCGCCCGTGGAATACGACTACAGCCAGTACCTGCACCAGGTGCCCGGCGGCATGATCTCCAACCTGCGCCACCAGCTCGCCCGGGTGGGCCTGGGCGGTCACATGGAACGGGCGCTGGAAGAGGTGGTGCGGGTGCGCGAGGAGCTGGGCTACCCGATCATGGTGACGCCGCTGTCCCAGTTCGTGGGCAGCCAGGCGGCCATCAACATGATCGTGGGCGAGCGCTACAAGGAGATCACCGACCAGATCATCCTCTACGCTCTGGGGCGCTGGGGCCGGGAAGGCCGCGACTCCATGGACCCGGACGTGAAGGACCGCATCCTCGCGTGCCCGCGCGCCCGGGAGCTGGCGGCGTGGGAGCCGCCGGAGCCCACCATCCAGGAACTGCGCTCCCGGTACGGCGGACCGGGGGTGTCGGACGAGGAGCTGCTGCTGCGCTATTTCCTGACCCAGGGCGAGATCGACACCATGCGCGCCGCCGGTCCGCCCCGGGACTACCCCTTCGACAGCGCGCCGGTGACCCGCCTGGTGGAAGGCTTCACCCAGCGCGGGGACTACGCACACATCCGCGTGCGCAACGAGGGGTTCGCCCTCGATCTCTCGCGGAGCGCGTCCTAACCCGACGGCGTCAGGCAGGCCTTGAAGGAGGCGGCCATGTTGCGCAGCAGGCTGAAGTACATCTCGGGGCCGGGCTTTACCATCATGCCGGCGGGGTCGACGGTGCCGGCGCGCGCATCCGTACCTTCGGTGATGAGCCTGACGAAACGGGGATCGTAGCGCGGCTCGGCGAACACGCACACCACGCCGAGCTCGCGCACCTTGCGGCGCAGCTCGCGGACGCGCCGGACGCCCGGCGTCCGGTTGGTGCTGACCACGGCCGAGCCCACGGCGGTCAGCCCGAAGCGCTTCTCGAAGTACTGATAGGCGTCGTGGAACACGATGAAGGGTTTCTTCCGCGCCGGCGCCAGCTCCGCGGCCAGCTCCCCCTGCAAGGCCTCCAGGAGGGTGATCAGCGCGTCCGCGTTGGCGTCGTACCTGGCGGCGTTGGCCGGATCGGTTTCGGACAACGCCCGGGCGATGGCCAGCGTCATCCACCCGGCGTTCACCGGGTCGAGCCACACGTGCATGTCGAATTCGTCGTCGTGTCCGTGCCCGTGGGCAGGCCCGTGATCATCGTCTTCGAAAGCCCCGCCCGTGCGCAGCGGCCTGCGCACCAGCGCGGGCGCTTCGGCCAGCTCCACCACCCGGACCTTGCGGCCGAGCTTGCGGATGGGGCCGGCCAGGGTCGTCTCCGTGAGTTCACCGATCATGAAAATGACGCGGGCCTTGCCGATGACCCCGGCGTCGGACGGGCGCATGCGGTAAGTGTGCGGTGACTCGGCGCCGCGCATGATCAGGTAAGGCTCGCCCACCCCAGCCATCACCGCGCTCACCAGTGAATGCACCGGCTTGAACGTCGCCACGACCCGATCCGCAGCTTGGGCGGGGGACGACACAAAGGCCGCACAGGTAAGCAGAACCGCTCCACAGATCAAGTTTTTCATGACCACCCCTTGAGTCAGATGCTTCCCCCGCGAACGGGAAAGGAGTTTCCCACACGAGAGTGAATCCAATATATTGGTATCATCCATCGTAATGCTTTTTGAGCGCCCGAGTCATGACGGAACCTTCAGGTATACAGTCCGACGTTCCCGGCCTGCTCGTCAACGCCCGCGACATCGGCGTCCGGCGAGGCGAACGCTGGATCATCCGGCACGTGGACCTCAAGGTGACGCGCGGCGAGCTCGTGTACCTCATCGGCGCCAACGGCGCGGGCAAGTCCACCTGCCTCAAGGCCGTCCTGGGCCTGCTCGACGTAGACGAGGGGCACGTGGCGCGGGCGCCCTCGCTGGAGGTGGGCTACGTGCCGCAACGACTGCCTGTAACCCCGACGCTGCCTCTGACGTTGCGGCGTCTGATGACGCTCACCGGCCGTTTCGCCGCCGACCGGATCGACGCCGCCCTTTCCGCCGTGGGCCTGGAACGGCTCGGCGACCCGCCGGTCACCACCCTGTCGGGCGGCGAGTTCCAGCGGCTACTCCTGGCGCAGGCGCTCATTCACCGCCCGGACCTGCTGGTGCTGGACGAACCGGAACAGGGCGTCGACGCCACCGGCACGGATGTCGTGCACGAGCTGATCGAGGGCATCCGCCGCGACCTCGGCTGCGGCGTCCTGATCGTCTCCCACGATCTCCGGCAGGCCATGGCCACGGGCGACGACCTCGTGGTCCTCGTGCCCCACGAGCACGACGATCCCCCTTTCGGCATCAGCGGCTTCAAGGGACTCGGCTCCGGTGGCGGGGACTCCTCGTCCGTCTCCTGACGCAAGACACGCGCCCGGTCGACCGATGCTGGACGATTTCTTCACGCGCGCGTTGCTGGCCGGGATCGGGCTGGCGCTGGTCACCGGGCCGACCGGCTGTTTCGTGGTGTGGCGGCGGCTGGCCTACTTCGGCGAGACCATCGCGCACTCGGCGCTGCTGGGGGTCGCGGCGGCCCTCGTGCTGGACATCGACCTTTCCATCGGCATCTTCGTCACGGCCTCCGCGGTGGTGCTGATCATGTACTATCTCGAACGGAGCGACACCCTGCCCGCCGACACCATCCTGGGCCTGCTGGCCCACGGGGGCCTGTCGCTGGGCCTGGTGGTATTGGCGTTCTTCCCGAGCATGCGCTTCGATCTGCACGGGCTGCTCTTCGGGGACATTCTCGCCGTGACCCGCACGGACATCGCGGTCATCTGGGCGGGCGGCGCCGGCGCCCTGGCGGTCCTTTGGTGGATCTGGCGCCCGCTCCTGGCGGCCACCGTCAGCGTCGACCTCGCCGTCGTCGCGGGGCTCCGGCCGGAACGCGCCCGGCTGGTGTTCGGTTTCCTGGTGGCGGCGCTCATCGCCGTCGCCGTCAAGATCGTCGGCATCCTGCTGATCGTGGCGTTGCTGGTGATCCCGCCGGCCACCGTGCGGCGCTTCGCGTCGAGCCCCGAGCGGATGGCCGGCGGCGCGGCCGCCGCGGGCATCCTCGCCATCGTCGGCGGACTGCTCGCCTCGGCCACATTCGACACGCCGTCGGGGCCCTCCATCGTGACCGTGGCACTGGCTCTGTTCGTGATCACGCGCCTGCGCCGGCCGCATCGAACGGCGGGCACCCGCACCTAGTGTCGTATCCCGTGAAGCAAGGACCCTACGGAACGTCATTCCCGCGGAAGCGGGAATCCAGGGGTGGTGGTGGGGCATTACCGAGGCGCTTCCCCGCCTCCCCGCCCCTGGATTCCCGCTTCCGCGGGAATGACGTTCCGTAGGGTCCTTGCTTCATGAGTTTTGACACAGCCTGTTCGGCGGGAATGACGCTCCGGGGGTGGATGCCGAGTCTCATCCAAGCGGGGTTTGACACAACCTGTTCGCGGGAATGACGGTTTGTCCATGAAGTCCCGGCGCTACCTCTGCTTGACCAGGAGACGCGCCAGCAGGGTAATGAAGAAGAGAGCCACGGCCACGATCACGATGGAGCCGCCGGCGGCGAGGTCGAAGTGGTACGCCAGCACCAAACCCAGGATCCCTGAAAGGGATCCCACCCCGGCCGCCAGCACCACCTGCCAGCGGAAGTTCGCCGCCCACAGGGCGGCGATGGCCGCCGGCACCACCAGCAGGGCCTGGATGAGCAGCAGGCCCACGAGGCGCACGCCGATGACCACGGTAAGGGCTAGCACCACGAGCAGCAGCACGTTGAGCACCACTACCTTGTGGCCGTAGGCAGCCGCCACTTCCTCATCGAAGGCGATCAGCAGGTGCTCCTTGAAGGAGAGCACGACGACCGCCAGGATCACCGCGCTGGCGCAGGCAAGCGCCACGAGCTCCGCGGTGGAGATGGCCAGCACGTTGCCGAAGAGGTAGCTGAAGAGATCCTGTTGATAGCCGCTCTTCATGCTGAAGAGCACGATCCCGAGGGCCATGGAGCCCGAGAAGAAGACGCCGATGACCGTGTCCTCGCTGATGTGGTCGCTCTGACTGACCAGCGCGATGCCGAGGGCTACGGCGACGGCGAAGACGGCGCCGGTGAGAAGGGGACTCCAACCCGCCAGGATACCGATGGCGACGCCTCCGATGGCCGAGTGGGAAATGCCTACGCCGATGAAAGCGAGGCGCCGCAGCACCACGAAAAAGCCCAAGACCCCGCATAGCAGACCCACCAGGACCGCTGCCGCCAAGGCGCGTTGCATGAATGCGAATTCGAACATGAGGAAGCGATCGGTTGGCGTTCAGGGCGTGTGACAGCGCCTGTCAGGACTCTGTGTGGTCGTGGCCCTCGTGATGGGCAAGCTCGCCGGCCAGGAAGTCGAACTCGCAACAGTACGCCTCGCGAATGGCGTGGCTGTGGATGACGTCCTCGGCGTTGCCGTGAATGTGCATGCGATGGTTGATGCAAATCAGCTCGTCGGTCTCGCCGGCCAGCGCCACCAGATCGTGGGACACCGCGACGATGGTCAGGGTCAGGTCGCGGATGAGCCTCCGGAGCAGCGCGTAGAACTCGTGCTCCGCGGGGAGGTCGAGGCCCACCGTGGGCTCGTCGAGCACCAGCAGGCGGGTGCTGGCGCACAGCGCCTGCGCCAGCATGACGCGGCGCTGCTCGCCGCCGGACAGGCGCCCAACGGCGCGGTCCCTGCGGTCCATCATGCCCACGAGCGCAAGGCTGTCGTCCACACGCCGCCAGTCCTTTTGGCCCGGGAAACGCAGGAACCCGAGTTGACGCAGGCGACCCATCATCACCACGTCGCGGACGGTGGCGGGAAAGTTGTCGGCGATGCTCTGGCGCTGCGGCACGTAGCCGATGGCATGGGAACCGTTGCGGCCGGGCGGGTAGCCGAACACTTCCACCCGGCCGCTCGCCACGGGCACGAGGCCGAGAATCGTGCGCAGCAGCGTGGTCTTGCCTGCTCCGTTGGGGCCCACGATGCCCACGAACCCGCCCTCGTGCACGCTGAAGTTGATGTCGTGCAGGACGCTGCGCCCTGCCAACTCCACCGACACGGCGTTCAGCCCTACCACGACCTTTTCGTTGCGGTCGGTCAATTCCGCGCCCCCAGCGCCCGCGCGAAAGCCCGAGCGTTGAACTGCATCAGCTCCTCGTAGGTGTCTCGCGCCGCATCGCCGGGGTCGCCCAGCGGATCCACCACCACGGTCCTGGCGCCGAACTCCTTGCCGATGGTCTGGGCCACACGGGGACTCAGTTGCGGCTCCACCAGGATGGACCCGACGCCCTCGGCGCGAGCGTCGCGCACGAGATTGGCCACTTCCTTGGGCGTGGGCTCCTCGCCGGCGAATTCCTGAACCACCGCCACCTTCTCCAGGCCGTAACGTTCCGCAAAGTAGGGCCACGCCGCGTGAAAGGCAATGTACTTGCGCGACTTCGCCTTGGCCAACTCCGCCCGGATTTCCCGGTCCAAGGCCGTCAGTCGCTGGTGGAAGTCCTGCCGGCGCTTTTCGTAGTAATCCTTACCGGCCGGGTCCGCGGCGATCAACCGCTGCGTCAGCACCGGAACGACGGAATCCCTGACCCGGACCGGATCCAGCCAGAAGTGCGGGTTGAACTCCTCGTGTTCCTCGCCACTCTCCATGGCGACCTTCTCCTTGCCATGGTGCTCGTCCTTCTTGGCCACCTTCGCCTCGTCGTGGTGGTCGTGGCCATGCTCGTCCTTCTTGGCTACCTTCTCCTCGTCGTGGTGGTCGTGGCCATGCTCGTCCTTCTTGGCTACCTTCTCCTCGTCGTGGTGGCCATGTTCCTCCTTGCCGGACATCTCCTCACCGTGATGATCATGCTCGTCTTCGACGAGGTTCAGGTCCGGCCCCTCCATCAGCGCCACGGCTTCGATCCCCTTGGGGGCGGCCGCCAGCAACTTCTCCGACCAGGCATCGAAGCCACCGCCGATGCCGACGAAGTAGCGCGCCCGGGCGAGTTTCCGGATGTCGCTGGGCACCGGCTCGAACGTATGGGGACTCGCGCCGGGCGGCACCAACGCGTCCACCGTGACCCGCTCGCCTCCCAGTTCCTGGACGATATACGCCACCGGGATCACGCTCGTGACCACGTTGATTGACTGCGCCCCGGCAAAGGCTGAAAACACGCTGACCCAACAGCCCGCCGCGATGGCGAGAAACAGGCTCCCCGGCCTCTTCATTGCAAATTCCTCCTGATCTTCAAAACTAGTGATAGTATCTTATCAAAAATACGGTCTTGTCAAACGCCGAAACCCAAGGTCTCGTTATTAACTTTCATCACTTCGATTATCAACTGATTAATCAAGAATTTACCGGACCACCCGCAGGTTCACCTTGCCATCCGGGCCGGACTGGACCACGTAGGTGTCCATGCGCGGCAAAACCTCCTCGATGGTTTCGAGGTACAGGCGTTCCTCGGTGAGCCACGGGGTCTTGCGGTGCTCCAGCGCCAGTTGGCGAAAACGCTCGCCTTCGCCCTTGGCGATCTCCACGCGCCGGTGGCGCGCGGACTCGGCCTGGGTCACGCGGTGCTCGGCCTCCCCCTCGACTTCGGCGAGGATCTGGGCGCGGTCGGCGCGCGCCTCGTCCACCACCCGCTCCTTGTCCGCCAGGGCGCTCTGCACCTCCTGGAAGGCCTGCCGCACACCGCCCTGCTCCGGCGGCGCCAGCGCCTCGACGTTCACGGACTGGATCTCGATTCCCGAACCGTGATTATCGAGTATCGTTTGCACCTGCCGCTGCACCGTGTCCAGGAGCTCGTTGCGCCGCGTGGTGAGGGCCGCGTCCACGCTCTCGCCGGCGAGGAACCGGGTCACGATCCGGCGCCCGGCCCGGCGCAGCAGCTCCCGCGGATCCTCGTGCGATACCTCGAAGTGCGTCAGGCTGCCGATGCTGTACTGGATGCCCAGCCGGCCGACGATGACGTTGGTGTCGCCCAGCAGCCAGAGGGACTCGGACGTGCCCGCCGCGCCGCCTGCCGCGTCCCCGTGCTCCACCGGCATGAGGAAGTTCGTGGCCGTCCGCGCCACCACCACCTCTCCCAGCGGCCACGGCGGGTTCCAGTGGATACCCGGGAGGACGTCCCGGCCCACGGCCTTGCCGAGAAAGTAGGCCACCGCGCTCTCGTCGGATTCGACGTTGTAGATGCCGAGTGCGAGCCAGCCGGCAAGCAGGACGGCGCCACAAAGGAGCGTCCGGTATCGTGCGCGTCTGGTCATGAGCCGGTGTTCTCCTGGCCGGGAACAGGAGCCGCGGCGCTGGGCTCCTTACCCGCCGCGTCCGGCGCCTTCTTGCCGGTCGCCGGAGCATCGCCGTCCCGCGCCTCGGCGCCCGGAATCCTGGAGATCAGGATTTCCAGGAACGGCGAATCCGCGGGCAGGACCAGGGTGGTCTTCTCGTTCAAGACCTTCTTGTAGGCTTCCAGCGTGCGCAGGAAACGATAGAACTCGGCGTGCCCCTGGTAGGCATCCGCGTAGATGCGCGCCGCCTCGGCCTCGCCGCGGCCCCGCAGCATGGCGGCCTTGGCCTCGGCCTCGGCGATGATGCGCGCGCGTTCCTTCTCGGCCCGGGCGGCGATCTTCTGCGCCTCGGCGCGCCCCTCCGAGCGGAACCCCCGGGCGATGCGCGCGCGCTCGGCGCGCATGCGCGCGAACACGCTGTCCAGGTTCTGCCGCGGGAAGATGAGGCGCGTCACTCCCAGGCTCACCACTTCGATGCCGAGGTCCTCCCGCGCCACGCCGGCCACCGCCCGCTCCACCGATCCCTCCAGCTCGGCCAGGCTGGCGCCGTTGCCGGACGTTCCCAGGATCGTGCCGAAGGGCCGGCCGCCGAGCGCGCTGCCCAGCTCGGACTGCACCAGCGCGGCGAGCCGGCTCTCCGCGAAGTCCCGGGTGCGCAGCGCCGCCAGGTAGCGCACCGGGTCGGCGATCTTCCAGGAGATGTAGGTGGAGACCAGGACGTTCTTCTTGTCCGCGGTGAGTAGCTCCGTCTCCCGCGTGTTGGTGATCAGGATGCGCTTGTCCAGGAGGTTCGCCCGCTGGAACGGCACCGGCAGCTTGACGTAGAGGCCCGCGTCGCTCAACACCGACACCGGCTTGCCGAACTGGGTGATGACCGCGTGGCTCTTCTCGTCCACCACCACGAACGAGGTGGCGGCGCCGAAGAGAAGCAGCGCCAGGACGAGGATCGCGACGATGGGTTTGCCCATGGTGATCCCTCTATCTCTCTCCGCTCCGGGGCACGGGCGCGCCCAGGTTCAGGAAATCCGAGGACGGCGCGCCGACCCACAGGTCCACGTCGCCGCCGCCGCCCGCCTCGGGCATGTAGATGTATTTCCGCGGCAGCTCCAGCGCCCGCTCGAGGGTTTCCAGGTAGAGGCGGGCTTCGGTGACCCCGGGGCTCGCCTGGTGCACCGCCGCGGTGTCCCGGAACGCGGCGGAGCGGCCCTCGGCCCGGCGCATCTCGCTCACGGCGCGGGCCTCGGCCCGCTGCGTGATGCGCTCCGCCTCGCCCGTGGCCGCGGTGGTGGACTGGGTCGCCGCCCCGGTGGCCACGTGGATGTCGCGCTGGCGGTCCTCCAGCGCGCTGGCCACGTCGCGGAAGGCGTCGTGGACCCGGCCCGGCGCGTGCACGTCCAGGAGCCGCACGTCCAGGATCTCGCTGCCGATGCCGAGGGAGGCGAGGCGCCGGGCCAGGCGGTCCCGCAACTCCCGCTCCGTGCCGCGCCGGTCCACGGTGTAGATCAGGTCGATGGGCTTGCGGCTCAACAGGTTCACCAGCTCGCGCCGGGCCAGCCCCAGCACTACCGCGGGGGTCTCCTCCACGCCCAGCGCGTACACCGCCGGGTCGCGCACGCGGTACTGCACCACCGCGCGGATGTCGATGACGTTGCCGTCCGCCGTGAGGTAGAAGGCCTGCTCGTCCACGACCGCCCGGCGGCTGTTGACGCTGCCGCGAAAGCCCACGGTGACCTGGCGGACCAGCCCCACGTCCACGGCGGTCCCCCGGCCCAAGGGCGCCGGCAGGTGGAAGTACAGGCCGGGCTCGAGATCCGGCGCCACCACCCGGCCGAAACGCTGGATGACGCCGCGCTGGCCGGGCTCGACGATGAGCGTGAACGCCGGGACCGACGCCAGCGCCGCGATGGCCACGGCGGCCGCGAGGACGGGGCCGCGCAGCAGGATGCCGGGGCGGAAGGCCTTGAGCGCCCGGCCGGTCTGGAGAAGCTGTTCCGCGGCGTCGCGCCAGACCGTGCGATAGCCCTTGCGCACGAAGCTCCGCAGCAACAGCAGCACCAGGCCCACGGCCGAAAGGGCCTTGAGCACGAAGACCGCGTCGACGTCCTGGCCCAGGTCGCCGAAGCTGGCCACCTGGATGGAGTCCGCCAGGGTCGCGTCCACCAGGAGGCCGGCCATCAGGCTCACGAGGATGATGGACCCGATGTAAACGCCGAGAAGACGGCGTCCCAGGAGCTGCCCCACCACGGTCATGGTGGCGAGGTTGGTGGCCGGCCCCACCAACAGGAACACGAGCGCCGCCCCCGGAGAGAGCCCCTTGAGCATGAACGCGGCGGCAACCGGGGTGGAGGCGCTGGCGCAGAGGTACAACGGCAGGCCGAGCACGATCATGGCCAGCATGGGCATGATCCCCGAACCCCAGCCGAGCACCTCGTCGAAGAAGTTGTCCGGCAGAAGGCCCGCGAGCACCCCGGTCAGCAGCATGCCGACCACCAGCGACAGCGCGATGTCGTCCAGCACCGAGGTGAAGCCGTACTCCAGGGAATGGAAGAAACGACGCGCCGGTAAAGGGGCCGCGCCCGGCGCGCAGGTCTCGTCGCATGCCTCCTGGCCGGCGCCGGGCGCGCCCGTGTCGTCGCAGGCGGCGTCCGCGCACGCGTCGTCGGAAAGAGCCTCCGCCGAAGAACCCGGGGCCGCTTCGTCCTCGCGCACGCCGATGGAGGCGATGCCGGCGACGAGCGCCGTCACCACCGCCACCACCGGCCGGACCACGGCCATGACCGGACCCATGAGCCCGTAGGTCAGGGCTACCGAGTCCACCCCGGTCTCGGGAGTCGAGATCAGGAACGACACCAGCGGCGCCCGGCCGGCCCCCTGCTTCTTCAGCGAAGCCGCCGCCGGCAACACACCGCATGAGCACAGGGGAATCGGCGCGCCGAACAGCGCCGCCAGCCCCACGGAGCGCGCGTCGTTCCGGCCCAGGTAACGGGCGATGAGATTCGCTGGCAGGTAGACGTGCAGGAGGCCGGCGACGAAGAAGCCGATGAGGAGGTACACCGAGGCCTCGTAAAAGACCCCCACGGTCTCCCAGACGATGGCGTTCAGCAGAGATTCCACGGCTCAATCAGGCTCCGAAGGACTACCTTCACGATCGCACGGCGCCCGGCGCGGGTCAATCATGACAGCCGTGGAGGACGCGTTTCGGAGGGGTTGGGGAAGCTGGACCGTCAGGCGGCGGGTTCCGTCGCCAGCGCCCGCAGATCCTTGAGCAGCATGTCCGGGTCCGGCGCGGAGCCGAAGTAGGCGAAGCGCATGTACCCCTTGGCGTCCGCCACCACCGTCAGCGTGGTGTGCTCGATGAGTCCCTTGGCGATGCGCTCCACGCTCACGCCGAAGCCCTGCCACACCGGCGCCAGCTCCCGCGCGTCGCCCGTGAGCCACGACCAGTTCGGCGCGTCCGCCTTGTGCCGCCCGCTGTAGGCCTTGAGCACCTTGGGCGTATCCACCTCGGGATCCGTGGTGATGGACAGGAATCGGATGTCCCGGGCCTCCGCCGGCTTCATGTGGTCGCGCAGGATCTTGAGGCTCGCCGTCAGCAGCGGACACACGTCCGGGCACGACGTGTACATGAAGTTGACGACCACCGGCTTGCCCCGGAGCTTTCCGAACTCCACGCGCTCGCCGTTCTGGTCGGTGAGGGCGAAGTCGTCGATGAGGATGTTGAGCTCGCGCCGTTCCGCGAACTCGACCTTGAGGACGGACTTGTGGGCCGGCGCCTCCGTGGCCGGCGCCAGCAGGACCGAGAAAGCCAGCGCCGCGGCCGTCAACGCCCTGCAAAGAATAGCCTTCATGCGCTCCATCCCCATCACCCCGCCTGGATTCCCGCTTTCGCGGGAATGACGACTCGGGGGTTGGCTCCTAGACGCCCCACTTCTTGGCGATGTCCTGCTTGTACTGGGCGTCGAACGCGTTCACCGGCGGGAAGCGGTCGATCCACTGGTACGGGCGGCAGGCGTCGATGAGCACGCGGTCGGTGACGTAGCCCTTGGTGTCCCGGTCCGTGGGGGAGATCACCGGCTCGCACACCGAGGCCCATACGTTCTTCACGATGTCGATGCCCTCGCGCGGGTCGCAGCGGGTGGACATGGCCCAGATGACCTCGCCGGGGTTGGTGATGTCCACGTCGTCGTCCACCACCACCACCATCTTGCCGCCGTAGGCGCCGGCGCGGGCTCCGGCGGCCACCAGCAGCGCCTGCTTGGCGTGGCCGGTGTAGCGCTGCTTGATGGAGATGACCGTGAACGGACCGGGCTGCCCGCCGTAGACGAAGCCCCACACCCCCTTCACGTCCGGGATGCCGGCCTTCTCCAACTGCTCCCACAGGGTGATGGCGCCCAGGGGGATGGGCAGATAGCTGTTGGGCGGCCGCACCGGCGGGGCGCCCAGGATGATGGGGTCGTCGCGGTAGTAGACGCGCTTGACGGTCATGAGCGGCACGTCGCCCTCGGTGGCCTCGGTGTAGTAGCCGGGCCACTCGCCGAACGGCCCCTCCTTGGGCAACTGCTCCGGCGGCAACGGCGGGATCTCGCCTTCCAGCACCACCTCGCCGTTGGCCGGGATGGGGAGGCCGGTGACGGCGCCGCGCACCACCGGGATGGGGGCGCCCTGTATCCAGCCGGCGAACTCGTACTCGTTCACCGACGGCGGCAGCGGCATCTGCGAAGCCAGCATCACGCTGGGCTCCTGTCCCAGGGTGATGGCCACGGGCAGGGCTTCGCCGCGCGCGTGGGCGCGCTCCATGGCCAGGCGCCCGTGCTTGCCCTTGTTCATCTTCACCGAGACCTTGTTCTTCTCCTGGATCATCACCCGGTAGGTGCCGATGTTGATGCCGCCGGACTCCGGGTCCTTGGTGATGATGCCGCAGCCCGTGCCGATGTAGCGCCCGCCGTCGAGGTCGTGCCACATGGGCGTGGGGAACCGGGTCAGGTCCACCTCATCCTCTTCCATCTGGTTGTCGAACACCGGCCCGCCTTCCACCTGCTCGTAGGGCAGCGGCTGGAACTCCAGCGCGCGCTTGCGCCAGGCGTGAAGGAAGTCCACCCCCTTCACGTCCGTGGGCAGGCCCATGGCCACCGCCGAGCGCGGACAGGTGCGGAACAGGTTCGAGATGATGCGGAATCCCTTGGGAAACCCCGCGAAGCCGTCGAACAGCAGCGCCTGCGACTCGATGTCCCCCATGTGCTCGGTGAGCGCCCCCACGTCCGTGTCGAGGTCCGCCCCCTCGATGTGCTTGATCTCGCCCATGGCGTCCAATCGCTCGAGGTAGCTCCGCATGTCGGTTACCGGTTGCATTCAGTTCTCCTTGTCCCTTGTTTCGGGTGCTTTGTGCCGCGCTCATTCGCGCCTGGGGGTCCCGTCGCGGGACAGGCACTTGCTGTCTGAGCCGTACCACAGTCTCGTGGACATTTCGAGTCCGCTCCGCCCGCCGGTTGCCACCGTGGAGAGACTCTGAAAGGAACGTGGAGGAGCGAGGGCAACGCGCAGAGGCGGAGACGGAGACATGTCATGAGCGGACTGGTCTGGGGGTTGTGCGGCGCCGGCCTGATCGGCGTTTCCGATTGCGTGGCGCGGGTGACGGCGAGCCGCGTCTCCCTGTCCGTGCTCATCGCGCTCATCATGATCCCTCCGTTCGCCGTCATGACGATCTGGTTCGCGGCGGGCGGCGGGTGGCCGGCATGGAACGCGTGGGGGTGGGGCGCCTCGGTCGTGTCCGGCCTGCTGAACGTCGCGGTGCTGGCCCTGCTCTTCCGCGCGCTGGTGCGGGGACCAGTGACGGTGGCGTCCCCGGCCACATCGAGCTTCACGGTGATGCTCGTGGCGCTGAACGTGCTGGCCGGCCATCCTTATCACTGGCTGCACGGAGTCGCGGCGTTGACGGTTTTCGGCGGCGTGGCGATGCTGGCCAAGCCCGAGCGGCCGGGGAAGGAGCGCTACGACCGCGCCTGGCTGCGCGTGACCGCGCTTCTGGGGCTTGGCGCCGCCGTGTCGGTGGCGCTGCGCATGTTTCTCGCACAGGAGGCTGGCGCGGTGCTGGGCACGGTTCCGGCGGTCTACCTGAACCGCGCCTTCGCTCTGGCGGGCTCACTGGGCTTCATGGCGCTCCAGCGGCGGCGCGGCCCGCTGGCCTGGCCGCACGGCACGACGTGGCCCCTCGTGTTGTTGCAGGCGGTTTTGGAAACGGGCGCCCTGGGCCTGTTCCTGACCGGTTCCGCCGGCGGCGAACGGGTCGGGGCGGCCATCGGTTTTTCGTGCTTCGCCGCCGTCACCGCGGTCGCCGCGCGGATCTGGCTGGGAGACCGCATCGGGCTCCGGCGGCTGTGCTGGATGGCGGTGGTCGCCGGCGGCGTGGCCACGGCCGCCGCCGCTACGCCGTGAGAACACTTGTCGGGAGTAGCTCAACCCCAGTCGTCCGGTCGGTTCCGGCACCCTGATGGTACCGTTGTTGCGTACCATCATCGGCTGGAGGGCTGCGGTTTCATGATCCAATCCTTCGCCGACAAGGACACTGCGACACTGTTCTATTCAGAAAAAAGCCGGCGCTTCGCCGCTATCGCGCGTGTGGCGCTACGGAAACTGGTTCAAATGAACCATGCACAGACCCTTGGTGACTTGGCCGTCCCGCCCGGCAACCAACTGGAAGCGCTTCAGGGCGACCTGACGGGCTTTCATTCCATACGCATCAATGACCAGTGGCGTATTGTTTTTCGTTGGACGGGGAACGGACCCGAACAAGTCCGTATTGTGGACTACCATTGACAACACCCCCATAACGTTATACGCAATACTCATGCGCGATTCCATTACGCCCGGTGAGATCCTGCTCGAGGATTACCTCAAGCCCATGAGCATATCCCAGAATGCCATGGCCCGCGCCATCGGTGTTTCTCCAAGGGCGATCAACGAGATCGTTCACGGCAAACGCTCAATCACACCCGCCATGTCCATCCGTTTCGGGGCTTTTTTCGGGCAATCCGACGAGTTCTGGCACGGGATTCAGGTCGAATGCGACTTCCGAGCCCTTGCCAACGAAAGGAAACAACTGATTGCACGGGTCCAACGGGCGTCGACCTTGGTCCGGTCTCCCTGAACCATCCGGGCGAGGGCCCTGGGCCATCAGCGCGGGACGGCGCCCGGATCCCGTGTCCACTCCGAACCGTAGTCCGAGTTGAGGGAGCCCAGGAAGGCGATGAGCTCACGCATTTCCGCATCGGTGGGCTGGAGGGTGGAACTCGTCGTCGGAGAAGAGCGGCGTGTTGTGGCAGATGTCGCAGCCGAAGCGCAGGAAGTGCCGGAACCCTCCCGCCCCCCGAATCGTCATTCCCGCGGAAGCGGGAATCCAGGGGTGGGGAGGGGCGATACGGGCGTACTCCCCACCTCGCCACTCCTGGATTCCCGCTTTCGCGGGAATGACGATTCGGGGTGGCTGTGCCATCCCCTGTTCGTGTGGGTTCTTGACACAGCCGCTTCCGCGGGAATGACGGAAGGAAGTGACGGTGCGGCGCACGTAAGCGCCATGCGGCGCACGACTACACCGAACGGCGCACGGCGGCTCGGGAGCCGTCTCCGGATTGGTGTCGTGATGTCCGTGACCGTCCGCACCGTCGCCGTGCCCGTGATGGTCATGGGCGTGGGCGTGATGGCGATGCGAATGTCCACGCTCCGGTCACTGCACGAAGATCTTCTTGGCCGCCTCCAGGCCGATGACGACCTCGTCCTCGCCCACCCGCAGACTGATGGTGCCGAGGGACGGCGAGACGTCGAGGATGTCGATCTTGGCGCCGGGACGCACGTTGTGGTCGTACAGGAACGAGAGCAGATGCGCGTCGCGCTCTCCGGTCTCGGTGATGCACCGGAAGATGACCGCGCCGCCCGCCTCCGCCGTGTTCAAGGGAATCCACTGGCGCCGCGGCGAAGCCTCTCCCTTCACGGGGATGGGGTTGCCGTGGGGACAGGTGGAGGGATTGTCGAGGATCGCGGCCAGGCGCTCCTCCACCACCGGCGAGATGGCGTGCTCCAGGTGGTGCGCTTCCTGGTGCGCCGTGACCCAGTCGAGGCCCAGCAGGTCCGTCAGCAGCCGTTCGGTGAGAAAGTGCCGGCGCAGGATGGCTTCGGCCACATCGCGGCCCTTGGAGGTCAGGTAGATGTTCTTGCGCCGCTCCACGCGCACGAACTCTTCCTTCTCGAGCCGCCGCAGGGCGCTGAACATGGTCGACGGCGTCACGCCGATGTCTTCCGCCACGCGCGCGGCGATGACCTGATCGTTCTCCTCCGCAAGGCTGTAGATGGCCTTGAGGTAGTCTTCGGTCGCTTCCGAACGCTTTTCGGCCACGATGATCCCACCCTGTCAACGACGACCGCCGCGCCCGTGAACGCAGCCGCCTAATGGCTGCGTCTTGCGTACCATGATCCGGCCGCAACCGGCAACGTTGCGGAGCCCGTGCCATGGGGGAACCCTTTGCGCGGCATCCTCCTCAGGCCGCGCCTCCGCCGCCCCCGGTATTGTAGATCTGTTGCGCCAGATAGTTCTCCTGGCCGACCTCCTCCATCAGACGGAGTTGCGATTCGATCCAGTCCGCGTGATTTTCCTCGTCCGCGAGAATCTGCTCCAACAGCTCGCGGCTCACGTGGTCCGCCTGTTCCTGGCATGTCGCGATGCTCTCCTGCAGCACCTTGATGGCCTCCTCTTCCAGGCCGTGGTCGTTCTCGAACTGCTCCCTGACGGTCTTCCCCACGTTGATCTTGTCGTAACCGGCGACGTTGGGAACGCCGTCCAGCACCAGGATACGGTTGATGATGCGATCCGCGTGCTGCATCTCCTCGATGGATTCCTTGAAAATGGCGTCGTCCAGGACTTGGTAGCCCCAGTTCCGGCACATGCGCGAATGCATGAAGTACTGGTTGATCCCGGTGAGTTCTTTCCGCAGAACATCGTTAAGCGCCTTGAGGACTCTGGGGTCGCCTTTCATGTGTTTGCCTCCTCCGTCAAAGGGTTTCGCCCCTCGACCGCGGGGCACTGCTGCCCGGACCCGGCCGTGGTGCGTTTCGTGGTCCATCACGCTAGCGGAGTAGGGCCTGTATTGAAAGGCAATGCCCGCGGGCGGGCTCTTCGTATTCCTCCAGGTGTCGCACCGTAAGGACTACAGGGAGCGCGGGCCGGTCACGCGCTCGAACGCTCCCCGTGTCACCGGCCCTGCGCTTCGGCGCGGAGAGTTGGTTTCTACGGAATGCCGACGCGGTCGAAGATCCGGATGGCCGTGGCGCGGTTCTTGGCGACCTTGGTCATGTCGATGTCGTCCGCCTTGAACCTGCCCCACGACTCCACCAAACCGGACCAGGGTACGCCGGGCTTGACGGGATACTCGAAGTTCTGCTCCGCGTACATCTTCTGGGCCAGGTCGTCGCTGAGGAATTCCAGCAGCTTGACGGCGTTCTCCTTCCGCGGCGCATGCTTGGTGACCCCGACGCCGCTGATGTTCATGTGCGCGCCGCGGCCGTTCTGGTTGGGGAAGAAGACGAACACGGACTCTGCCCACGCGATCTGCTTCTCGTTGGTGAGCATCTTGCCCATGTAGTAGGTGTTGCCGAGGGCCAGGTCGCATTCGCCCGCGAAGACGGCCTTGACCTGCGCGCGGTCGTTGCCCTGAGGCTTGCGCGCCAGGTTCGCTTTCAGTCCCTGCGCCCATTCCTCCGCCTTGGCCTCGCCGTGGTGCGCCACCAGGGAGGCGAGCAGGGCCACGTTGTAGACGTGCTGCGACGAACGGATGCAGATGCGGCCCTTCCACTTGGGATCGACCAGGGCCTCGTAGGTGGAGAGGTCGCCGGGCTTCACGCGTTCCCTGGAGGCGTAGACGACGCGGGCGCGCCTCGTGAGCGCGTACCACAGGCCCGACGGGTCCCGGTCGTGCGACGGAATGTTCGCCAAGAGCTTCTTCGACTTCACCGGCTGCAACACGTCCGCTTCCACGGCGTCGTTGATCCGCCCGATGTCCACGGTCAGGATCATGTCGGCGGGGCTGTTCCTGCCCTCGCGCTTGAGGCGTTCGATCATCCCCTTGGGCGCGAACACCACATTGGTCTTGATACCGGTCTGATTAGTGAAGGCATTCAGCATCGGCTTGATGAGGAACGGCTGCCGGTAGGAGTAGATGTTGACCTCGCCGTCCGCCACGGCGGTTGCCGCGACACCCATGGAAAGGCCAACGATCGCCGCCAAGGACACCAGCACCCTGTTCGCTAACTGTCTTCCTGCCATCGATTAGGTCTCCCTTCACGAGATGTTCCGGCCTCCATAGTCCAAATGTCCCTGCAATGCAAGAGGAAAAGTTCGTTTGATCTAATTTTTTCTTTTGCCCATAGCCGTCACAGTAGTCACCTGTGCACACCGGCGATACGCTGGCTGGTCTTTGCACCGACCCTGGCCGGCCTTGTATTCCCGGCGGCGACCTTCTAATTTCCAGAAACGGAGACGGATGACCTCATGTACCTCGACCGGCGACTGCTGACCCACACCCGCGGCGTGCGCGCGCGCATCGCCGCCGCCGTCGTGCTCGGCCTGTGCGCCGTGGCCGCGGGCATCTCGCGGCTGGCGTTCTCCGGGCTGGTCATCGCCGGCGTCCTCACCGGGCAGCCGTTCTCGTCCTTGGTCCCCTACCTGGGAGCCGTGGCGGGCTTCATCGCGTTGCGCGCGCTGTTCCAGTACCTGCGCGACGTGGTGAGCCAGGAGACCGCGGCCCGGGTGAAGAACACGCTCCACGGCAAGCTCTACGGGCACGCCCTCGACCTGGGCCCCGGCCACTTCAACCAGGAGCGCACCGGCGACGTGCTGCTGTCGCTGGGCGAAGGGGTCGAGCGGCTCCAGGTCTTCTACGGCCAGTTCCTGCCGCAGATGGTGGTGGCGGCGGTGGCGCCGGTGCTGATCTTCTTCCTCATGGCGTCCTTCGACGTGGTCATCGGGGTCATCTTCGTGGTCTTCGCGCTGATCACGCTGGTGACCACGCCCCTGTTCATGGTCTACAACGAGGAGACCAGCCGGCGCCGGCGCACCTCCTACGGCGCCTTCAGCGCCGATTTCCTGGACAGCATCCAGGGCATCGCCACCCTCAAGATCTTCGGCCGGAGCCGCGCCCAGGGCGCGCGCCTGGCGGAACGCGCGCGCCATCTCTACCGCACCACCATGGGGGTGCTGGCGGTGAACATGGTGTCGGTGGGCATCACCACCTTCGGCATCCTCGGCGGCACCGCCTGTGCCCTGGGCTGGGGCGCCCTCAAGGTGAGCGCGGGCGAGCTGGAGCTGCGTTCGCTCATCGTCATCCTGCTCATGGGCGCGGAGATCTTCCGCCCCATGCGCGAGCTGATGATCCTCTACCACCAGGGCATCGACGCCATGGCCTCGGCCGAAGGGATCTTCAAGCTGCTGGAGGCGCCGGTGACGGTGCGCGAGCCCGAGCCCGCGGAGGCCGCCACCGAAACGGCGTTCACGCCCGCGGTCCGTTTCGAGGACGTGAACTTCGCGTACCGGGAAGGCGGCCGGCCCGCGCTGCGGGGCGTCTCCTTCGATCTCCGTCCCGGCGAGAAGCTCGGCGTGGTGGGTCCCAGCGGCGCCGGCAAGTCCACGCTGGTGAACCTGATGCTGCGCTTCGGCGACCCGCAACAGGGCCGCGTGCTCCTGGGCGGGCGCGACGTCCGCGCCATCCCGTTGCACGTGCTGCGCCGGCACATCGCGGTGGTGGCGCAGGACATGTACCTGTTCTACGGCACCATCGCCGACAACCTGCGCATGGCCCGGCCCGAGGCAACGCGGGAAGAGATCGAGGCGGCGGCGCGGGCGGCCAACATCCACGACTTCATCGCCGGGCTGCCCCAGGGCTACGACACGGTGGTGGGCGAGCGCGGCGCGCGCCTTTCCGGGGGCGAGCGCCAGCGCATCGCCATCGCCCGGGCGATCCTCAAGGACGCGCCCATCCTGGTGCTCGACGAGGCCCTGTCCAGCGTGGACGCCCAGAGCGAGGCGGTGATCAACGAGGCCCTGCGCAAGCTTATGGAGGGGCGCACGACCTTGATCATCGCGCACCGCCTGTCGAGCGTCATCCACGCCGACCGCATCCTCGTAGTGGAGCGCGGGCAGGTGGCGGAGACCGGCGGCCACGCCGAGCTCCTGGCGGGCGGCGGCACCTACGCCCGGCTCATGGCGGCCCAGGCCCATGCGGGCGACGCCGGGGCGCTGGAGGAACTGGAGGCGCCCGCCGAGGAAGCGGACGCGGTGGCGGCCGAACCCGCGGCGGCCCCAGCGGCCGGGTCCGCGCGCGCCGCGGCGCCGCTTTCCGCCTTCACCGTGCTGCGCCGCCTGGCGGCGCTGGTGCGCCCGTTCCTGCACAAGGTGGCGGTGTCGTTCTCGGCCGGGGTGCTGTTCCAGGCGTCGGTG
Organism: Deltaproteobacteria bacterium; assembly: GCA_026712905.1. Lineage (NCBI taxonomy): Bacteria > Pseudomonadati > Myxococcota > Myxococcia > Deltaproteobacteria bacterium. Next base: position 9,003 of record JAPOPM010000119.1, on the reverse strand, counting down.
GTGGCCGCGGGCGCGGCCAGCGCGCTGCTGGTGGGGCAGCTCATCCAGGGCGAGAGCATCACCTTCCACCTGATCGTGTTGGGGGCGGTGGTGACCCTGGCGTCGGTGCTGTCCTGGGCCGACTGCTGGCTGCCCCACGACCTCGCGTACCAGCTCCTGGCCGAGATGCGCGTCGACTTCTACGACACCCTGGACCCGCTGGCGCCCGCCTACCTGTCCCGGCGCCGCTCCGGCGACCTGGTGAGCATCGCAGGCGGCGACGTAGAGACCGTGGAGCTGTTCTTCGCCCACACCATCTCCCCGGCCTTCATCGCCGTGGTGGTGCCGGTGGGCATCCTCACCGTGCTGGGCCTGGTGGCGTGGCCGCTGATGCTGGCGCTGTCACCCTTCCTGGTGCTGCTGGCGCTGTCGCCGTTCATGGCGCAGAAGCGCTCGGACCGGCTGGGGGGCGCGGTGCGCCGGGAGCTGGGCCAGCTCAACGCCCACCTGGTGGACAGCATCCAGGGCATGCGCGAGGTGGTCGCCTTCGGGCACGAGAAGCGCCAGCTCGCCTCGGTGCTGGCCAACAGCCTGAAGCTCGCCCGGACGCAGCTCGCGTTCCACCGGGACCAGGCGGTGCAGGCGAGCGTGAACGAGGCGGTGACCGGCATCGGCGCCCTGGCGGTGCTGGGCACCGGCGTGTACCTGGTGGGCCAGCTCCAGATGGAGCGGGCGCTCCTGCCGCTGGCCAGCGTGCTGGCGCTCCTGGCCTTCGGCCCCATCACCGACATCGCGCGCACCTTCAAGGAGCTGATGGAGACGCTGGAGTCCGGGCGGCGCGTGTTCACCGTCAAGGACGAGCCGGTGCCCGTGCGGGACGGCGCCGGCGTGCCCGTGCTCGCGGCCAACGGCCACACGCCGCCGGCCATCCGCTTCGACCACGTGAGCTTCGGCTACCGCGCCGGCAACGGCCTCGCGCTGCGGGACGTGTGCCTGGACGTGGAAGCGGGCCAGACCGTGGCGCTGGTGGGGCCGTCCGGCGCGGGCAAGAGCACCTGCGCGCACCTGCTGCTGCGCTTCTGGGACCCGGCCGGCGGCGCCGTGACCCTGGCGCACCGGGACCTGCGGGACTTCACCCTGGACCACCTGCGGGAGCAGATCTCCCTGGTTTCCCAGGACACCTATCTCTTCAACACCACGCTGCGCGACAACCTGCGGCTGGGCCGCCCCGAGGCCTCCCAGGAAGAAGTGGAAGAGGCCGCGCGCCTGGCGCACATCCACAACTTCGTCGCGCGCCTGCCCGAGGGCTACGACACCGTGGCGGGGGAGCGCGGCGTGCAGCTCTCCGGCGGCCAGCGGCAGCGCATCGCCATCGCCCGCGCCTTGCTCAAGGACGCCCCCGTGCTGATCCTGGACGAGGCCACCTCGCACCTCGACGCCATCAACGAAGAGCTGATCCAGCAGGCCCTGGCCGAGCTCGTCCAGGGCCGCACCACCCTGGTCATCGCCCACCGCCTGTCCACCATCCGCGACGCCGACCGCATCGTCGTGATGGACTCCGGCGCCATCGCCGAGCAGGGCACCCACGACGACCTGCTCCGCGCCAACGGCCTCTACGCCAACCTGGTCATGACCCAGCTTGTGAGCGCCGCCGAGCCAGCGCGGGTGGCGGGAGGATAGAATGATTGTGTCAAAACTGATGAGGCAGCGATTCGTCATTCCCGCGAAAGCGGGAATCCAGGGGTGGCGAGGGCGGGGAAACGCCGCTGCAGTGCCACACCCACCCCTGGATTCCCGCCCCCGATCGGGGTCGAGGGCAAGCTTCCGCGGGAATGACGAATCGGGGGGTTGGCGCCAATTCTCGTCCGGACCACGTTTTGCCACAGCCGCTTTCGCGCTGCTCATGGCCATGCTCCTGGCGCTTCCCGCCGCGCTCGCCGCCGCCTCCCCGCGAGTGGTCACCACCGTGGCGCCGATCACCAGCATCGTGGAAAACATCGCCGGAGACCGGGCCGAGGTCACCGGCATCGTCCCGGAGGGAGTGAACTCCCACACGTTCCGGCCGGTGCCGTCCGACGCCCGCACCATGGCCCGGGCGGACCTCATCATCCTGAACGGCCTTCACCTGGAGATCCCCACGCTGAAGCTGGCGCAGGCCAACAAGCGGGCGAAAACGCCCATCCTGATGCTGGCCGACCGCACCCTGGCCGAGCAGGACTACGTCTTCGACTTCAGCTTCCCCAGTGACCAGGGCCATCCCAACCCGCACCTGTGGCCCGATCCCGTGCACGTGATGAGCTACGCGCGCCTGGTGCGTGACGCCCTGATCGCGGCCGACCCGGCGGGCCGCGCCGTGTACGAGGCCAACGCCGAGCGCTACCTCGCGCAGCTCGAAGCCCTCCACAAGGCCATCGCCGCGGCCGTGGCCACCGTGCCGGAGCGCAACCGCCGGCTCCTCACCTACCACGACTCGTGGCCCTACTTCGCCAAGCGCTACGGCTTCGCCGTCATCGGCGCGGTGCAACCCTCGAGCTTCGCCGAGCCGAGCCCGCGCGAGGTGGCCCGGCTCATCGACCAGTTGAACCGCGAGCGGGTGCCCGCCGTGTTCGGCTCCGAGGTCTTCCCCAGCCCGGTGCTGCGCCAGATCGCCCGCGAGGCGGAGACGCAATTCATCGACGAGCTGCGGGACGACGACCTCCCCGGCGAGGCCGGCGACCCCGTCCACTCCTACACCGGCATGATGCTTGCCAACATCCGCACCATCGTCACCGCCCTGGGCGGCACCGCCGACGCCCTCGACACCGTGGACCCGGTGCCGGTGGCCGGGCATCACGCGAAATACCGGTAGGGGACAGCGATGTCAGCGGTAACCCACGCGCCACATCAGCGGTAGCCCACGCGCCACATCAGCGGTAACCCGCACGCCATATCAGCGGTAGCCCACGCGCCACATCAGCGGTAGCCCGCACGCCATATCAGCGGTAGCCCGCACGCGAAAATGGTACTTCGTGGCGAATAGTGGTACTTTTGCCCCGAACCAGCGTGCCTCCTTTCGCCCGCCGCCGTCCCCCCGGAACGTCATTCCCGCGAAAGCGGGAATCCAGGGGTGGGGAGGCGCAACCGGACGTATTCCCCACCTCCCCACCCCTGGATTCCCGCTTTCGCGGGAATGACGTTCCGGGGGGACGGGCGGGAATGACGTTCCGGGGGGCGGGCGGTGGTTGACGTTCCGGAGGACGGGCGGTGGTTGACGCTCCGGGGGGACGGGCGGTGGTTGACGTTCCGGGGGGACGGGCGGTGGTTGACGCTCCGGGGGACGGGCGGTGGTTGACGTTCCGGGGACGGGCGGTGGTTGACGCTCCGGGGGACGGGCGGAAATGGGGCAGGGCGCACGAATGACCCTGGGAGGCGGGAATCAGCATGGCGCGGGCTGACGGAGCCGCAGGGCGGAACCAGCACACGAAAGGACGGTTTCCGATGATCAACGTGGACTACCCCATCATCGACGGCGACGGCCATGTGGTGGAGCCGGACAGGGAGATGGCCCAGTACCTGCCGGAGCGGTTCCGGCGCATTCCGGGGAACCGCGATTACTCGCTGTTTCCGCAGGATTCATGGGCCTTCGGAGTGGTGGACCCGCACAAGCAGGACGTGCCGGACGCGGCCATGTGGCTGAGTTTCCTGGACGAGGCCGGCATCAGCGCCACCGTGCTGTACCCCAGCAACGCCGCGGCCGTGGGCATGGTGCGGCGGGTGGAGTGGTCGGTGGACCTGGCGCGGGCGTACAACGACTGGCTGCACGACAAGTTCCTGCGACAGAGCGAGCGGTTGCTCGGGGTCGCGCTGCTGCCGGTGCACGACGTCGGCGCCTGCGTGGCCGAGCTGCGCCGCTGCGTCGGCGAGCTGGGCTTCGTCGGCGCCATCCTGCCGTCCATCTCGTCGCCCTTGATGGCCTACGGCAACCCCGAGTTCGACCCCATCTTCGCCACCGCCAACGAGCTGGACACCATGGTGGCGATCCACGGGGGCTTCGTCGGCGCGCACAACTTCGCCGACCCGCTGCGCACATACCGCGAGGTCCGCTCGCTCAAGCACGTCGTACCGCTCATGAGCCACGCCACCAGCATGATCTCCCAAGGGGTGTTCGACCGCTACCCGAACCTGCGGGTGGCCTACCTGGAGGCCGGCTGCGGCTGGGTGCCCTACTTGATGGACGTTCTCGACGAACAGTTCGAGCGCAAGGGCGCCGCCGACCTCAAGCGCAAGCCCAGCGAGTACCTCATGGACCCCAACGTCTACTTCTCCTTCGAGATCGAGGAACGGACCCTGCCCTTCTTCCTCCAGCTCCTCGGCGACGAAAAGCTCGTGTGGCCCTCCGACTACCCCCACGAACGCCCGCGCGCCGAGTTCTTCGACGACCTCCCCGCCTTCTTCGCCCGCGAGGACGTCTCCGCGGAGTCGAAGCGCAAGATCCTGTCGGAGAATCCCAAGCGGCTGTACAAGATCTGAGGGCGCGCAACGAACCGTGACCACCGAAAAGCACACCGACAGAGTCCATCACGTGCACGGCCGGCTGCATGGGCACCGGCATGCGGCGGGGCGCGAGTGGAGCGAGCATGGGCGGCCCATCGTGGAGCTGGTGGACGTGTCCAGCGGCTACCGGCAGACGTTGGGCATCGCCGACGTGAACCTGAAGCTGTGGGCGGCGCAGTTCCTGGCGGTGGTGGGGCCCAACGGCGGGGGCAAGACGACGCTCTTGCGCACCATCCTGGGGCACATCCGGCCCCGCCAAGGGCGGGTGATGGTCAACGGGGTAGCGGCCAACGGCTCGTCGCTGGCATCCGTGGGCTACGTGCCGCAACTGGAGCAGATCGACCTGAGCTTCCCCATCACGGTGGAGGAGGTGGTGTTGCTGGGGCTGTCCCGGCAACGGCGCTGGTTCCGCGGCACCAGCGCGGAGGAACGCGACCGCGCGCACGAGATCCTGGAGCGGCTGAACCTGCTGGAGCTGCGGCAGCGGCAGATCCGGGAGCTTTCCGGCGGGCAGCAGCAGGCGGCGTTCATCGCCCGGGCGCTGCTGGGCGAACCGGAGCTGATCCTGCTGGACGAGCCCACCTCGGGCCTGGACATCCGCTCGCGCGACGAGGTGGTCCATTTCCTCCACGAGATCAACCACTCGGGCGTGGCCATCCTCATCACCAGCCACGACCTCAACTGGGTGGCGGCGCACCTGCCCTGGGTGGTGTGCCTGAACGGGCACGTCATCGCCGAAGGGGACCCCCAGGCGGTCTTCAACCCTCAGGTGCTGGGCGAGACCTACAAGGGTGAGATGGTGGTGCTCCAGCACGGCGACATGATCATGGTGGGCGAACGGCCCCACTCTCCCAACGGACGCTGACACCTCCATGGGTCCCGTGCTCCTCGAACCCTTCGCCTACGAATTCTTCCGCAACGGCATGATCGCCTCGGTCATCGTCGGGGCGGTGTGCGGCTACGTCGGCGTCTACGTGGTGCTCCGGCGCATGAGCTACATCGGCCACGGGCTGGCCCACGCGCTCTTCGGCGGCGCGGTGCTGAGCACCATCGTCGGCGTCAACTTCTTCATCGGCGCGGGCGTGTGGGCGCTGGTGAGCGCGGTGCTCATACACCTCATCAGTCACCGGCGGCTGGTGGGCGCCGACGCGGCCATCGGCGTGGTGACCACGTCGAGCTTCGCCCTGGGCGTGGCGGTGGTGTCCACCTACCGGCGCTTCACCCTCGACTTCGAGGCGGCGCTGTTCGGCAACCTGCTGGGCATCACCGCGACGGACCTCTGGGTCATCGCCCTCACCGCCGCCGCGGTGGCCTTCGTCATGATCGTCATCCGCCACCAGCTCCTGTTCTCGACCTTCGACCCGGAGGTGGCGCCGGTCTACGGCATCTCCACCAACCGCACCGAGCTGATCTTCATCCTGTTGCTGGCGGTGACCATCGTGGCGTCCACGCGCATTCTGGGCGTCACCCTGGTGTCGGCGGCGGTGGTGATCCCGCCCGTCATCGGGCGGTACCTGACCCAGCGGTTCCAGACCCTGCTCCTCATCACCCCGGTCATCGGCGCCGTCTGCGCCGCCACGGGCATGTACCTCAGCTACTTCATCGACATCTCCTCCGGGGCGATGATCGTGCTCACCTTCGCGCTGGTCTTCTTCGTGATCGGCGGCCGGCGCTGGCTCCGGGGGAGCCGGTAGGCCCCGGCTTGGCCCTGCGAGCCCGGGCCACGACTCGTGAGGCAGGGACACCACGAAACGTCATTCCCGCGAAACAGGCCGTGTCAAGACTGATGAAGCAGAGCCCGCTCGAGTCGTCATTCCCGCGGAAGCGGGAATCCAGGGGCGGTGGTGGGGCACTACAGGGGCGTTTCCCCGCCTCGCCACCCCTGGATTCCCGCTTTCGCGGGAATGACGACTCGTGGCGGCGGGGCCATCTTGTAACCCAGCGTAGTCTCGGCACGACTTCCGCCGCGGAAAGACGTCCCGGGGCAGCACTCGGCGCCGGATCATGCTTTAATTGAAGAACTTGATCGTGAAGGCGGTTATGGACTTCCGTAGGTACAAGAAATGTCCCCGGACCCAGATTGGCGGGTTGGCCGCCGCCGCCGTGGCTGTCCTGCTCTGGGTGGGCTCGGCGGCGGCTCAGGCGGACGCCGGCGCGGCGCGCGACCTGGTGTCGCGCTATCTCAAGGCGATTTACGCCCAGGACTACGCCGAGGCTTACCGGCACGTCTCGGAGCACGACAAGGGGGCCAAGAGCGCGGCGGACTACCTGCGCGAGAACCCCTCCTTCACGGGCGCGGCCGCGGAGCTGGCGCGCGGGCTGGCGGAGCGGATCAAGGTGGGACCCCTCTCCTTCACGACCCGCGGCGACAGCGCCACGGTCCGTTTCGACATCCGTCTCCCGGACGCCAATTCCCCCGAGCTGAACACGCTCTTCGCCGGGTTCGACCCCGACGAGCTGAACCGGCTGACGCCGGAGCAGCGCCGGCGAATCCTCGACGCGGTGGCCGAAATGGCGCGCGCCGGCAGCCTGCCGGTGGTCAGCGGGGAAGAGTCGCTGGAGCTTCTGAAGGAGGACGGCCGCTGGACGGTTTTCCGGAACTGGAGCGAGGCGGTGCGGGTGTTCTTCCACGCCGAGGTCAAGGAAGGGCTCCCCTGGGCCTTCGAGCCGGTGCAGCAGATGGTGCTGGCGCAGCCTGGGGAAACCCTGCACGCCGCCTACCGCGCGCGCAATCTGTCGGACCGTCCCGTCACCGCCAAGGCGCGCCACGTGGACACGCCCAAGGAAGCGGCGGCCAAGTACCTCGACATCATCCAGTGTTTCTGCTTTCTGCGGCAGGTCCTGGAACCCGGCCAGGAGAAGGAGCTTCCGCTCGTGTTCCGCGTGGACTACGACACGGCGCGCGAGCACGGTGAGTTCCACATGACCTACCAGTTCTATCCGCGCGACAAGTTCCCCGGCGAGAACGGCGGGACGGCGGCGCCGGGACAGGTACAAGCACAGGCTCAGGGCACCCTGGAGGTGCGCGTCAAGGACCACCGCAACGCCATCGACGACTTCCGCAGCGTGGATTTGCACCTGGGGAAGCTGCGTCTGGCGCCCAATGCGCGCTTGCGCTCCTCCGATCCGGGATGGGTGGAGCTGGCGCCGCAATTGGAGAGCATGGACCTGACCCGGTACAAGGACGGGAAGGCCGCCGCCACGGTGTACCGCGGAGCGCTTGCGCCGCGCCGTTTCGCGGCCGTCGACCTTCAGGTGGCCGAAATCCGTGCCGTTCTCGCGAAGACCGGCGCGCCGGGACAGGTCAAGAACGCCGTGAAACCCATCCGCCTCGGTTTCGAGGTCAAGCCGGGCGCGACCACGGTGGTGGTGCTGGACCTGGAGCTGCTCGACTTGAGCGATCATCCCGGACGCGGCTACGAGCTGCTCATCAAGGGTTACGAGCTATACGAAGATGGCCGGCTGCTCCAGAAGATTCCGCCCGCATAGCCGTCCGGTCCGCTTGCCGGCTCCGAGGTTCACGCCATGACGCAACGGCGCTTCGCCATCCAGGTGACCGTCGGGTCCGTGCTGTTCGTCGTCCTCGCGGGGCTCGTCGTGCAGCAGCTCCGCACCCCTCCGGCGATGCCCCGGCAACCCGCACTTGAGGAGTTGGGGCGCTACGGTACGGCGCCGGACTTCTCGCTGGTGGAGCGTAGCGGCAGGCCCGTATCGGCCGGGGACCTGCGCGGGCGCGTGTGGATCGCCGACTTCATCTACACCACATGCCAGGACACCTGTCCGCTGCAGAGCCGTTCCATGGCCGCGCTGCAAGCCGACCTGAAGGGCCACGCCGACCTCCGCTCGGTTTCCATCACCGTCGATCCGCTGACCGATTCCACGGCCCTGCTGTCCGCCTACGCGGACCGGTACGGGGCCGACCCGGACCGCTGGCTGTTCCTTACCGGCGACGTGGAGCAGATCCGCCGCATCATCCAGGACGGCTTCCGCCTGAGCGCCGCCCCCGTGGACGGCGCCACCCCCGACCCGGTGGTGTTCCACAGCTCCCGCTTCGTGCTGGTGGACCGCGACGGCGAGATCCGCGGCTACTACGACAGCAATGATCCTCGGGCGTTGCGGCGCCTGCGCGAGAACGCCCGCAGCCTCCTGGGCGGCAAGGCGTAACGGGCGCCGTTTCCAGTTCGCCCCCCGGAACGTCATACCCGCCCCCCGGAACGTCATTCCCGCGAAAGCGGGAATCCAGGCGGGGTAAGGCGGGGAATGCACCCGTTCCGCCCCTCTCCCCACCCCTGGATTCCCGCTTTCGCGGGAATGACGTTCCGGGGGGCGGGAATGACGTTCCGGGGGGCGGGAATGACGTTCCGGGGGGCGGGATGACGTTCCGGGGGGGGGGAGGACGTTCCGGGGGGGGGCGGGACGGTCCGGCGGGGGGTGGGATGGTCGCAGCGTGGGCGTGGCGTCCCGGGGTGGGGAGAAGTGGTACGGGCTGCG
>JAPOPM010000118.1 GCA_026712905.1 Deltaproteobacteria bacterium | reverse complement strand
CGCAGTCCCTCGATGTCCGTCGGCAGGTCCTTGCGTACCAGCACGGCGGTGTTGGTGCGGATGACCCGCCCCAGGTAACCGAACTTGTCGTAGTCGTACTTCACTCCCTTGCGGCCAAACATGTCGAAGGCCACCAGCTTGGTGTGCGCGGTGAGCAGCGACAGGCCGTCCGGCGGGAGCCGGAACAGCCGGTTGTAGCCGGCCACCCCGCCGCCCCCCGGCAGGTTCCGCACGATGGCCCTGGCGCCGGTGACCGCGGGCAGGTGCCGCGCCATCCAGCGGGCGCGGATGTCGAAGGTGCCGCCGGGCGAATACTGCACCAGCATCGTGATGCGCTTGCCCCGGAAGAAGTCCGCGGCGTTCTCCGCCGCGCCGGCCTGGGCGGCGAGGAGCGCGACGCAGGTTAACGTGAGCCATGTCCAGGTGATTCTCGATTTCATGGGATCCTCCCGGTTCGTACGGTCATCGGTTCGTTTTTGTGTCACAATCCGTTCATTGCTATACGCGCGTCGCGGAGAGAATGTCAACGAAGGGCCTGGGTGCCGGTCGTAAGACGGCGCCCTTCGACTTCGCTCCGCTACGCTCAGGACGAACGGCGAACCGGCTATCGCAACCGTTCGTGCTGAGAAAAGACGGCGCCCTTCGACTTCGCTGCGCTACGCTCAGGACGAACGGAGGAACGGCTATCGCAACCGTTCGTGCTGAGAAAAGACGGCGCCTTTCGACTTCGCTGCGCTACGCTCGGGACGAACGGAGGAACGGCTATCGCAACCGTTCGTGCTGAGAAAAGACGGCGCCTTTCGACTTCGTTGCGCTACGCTCGGGACGAACGGAAGAATGGCTATCACAACCGTTCGTCCTGAGCGTAGCGTAGCGTAAGCGGAGCGAAGTCGAAGGGCGCTATTCTACGCTTTCCACCGATCGAGGACATGTCCAAGCAGGTTGTCCGGCCACCCCACGTGCAGGATGGCGTCGAACAGCCCGAGCACCAACCCCGTCAAGAGCCCCGTGAGGATCAGCGTCACGGGCCACCCCGCCCGGCTGAAGCGCCTGAAATAGAACACCATGAACAGCGGGACGGACAACTTGAACCCGATGAGCAGGATGGCGGCCAGAAAGCCCAGGGCGCAGAGGTAGAAGGTGCCTGCCCGTTGCACCACAAGGCGCGCGGGCACCGAGCGGTCCACCTCGATGTCGCGGATGCGTTCCCGTTGCCCGCTGTCCTCGTTCTGGCCGCCTTGGAAGAACGCGTCCTTGGCGAACTGCGCGGCAGCCACCAGCGACACGGGGATGGCGATGGTCAGGGGAAAGAGCCCGGTGGCGAAGGGCCACTGCCAGGCCGTGGCCACGGCCGCGGCCAGCAGCACCAGGAAGAACCCGTCGAACAGCAGGGAGAGGGTCTTTTGCATGGCCTCATGGATTCGTGGCCGCGGCGGTCCGGTTGCGGTACTGCTGGATTGCCGGCGTGGCCAGCGCCGCGACGATCAGGAGAAACAGCACGATGACCCAGGGGCGCGACAGCCAGGTCCAGCCGTAGGTCAGGATCGAGATGTAGAGGTACTTCTCCACCGTGGAGCCGAGCACGAAGCCGATGATGAGAGGAGGGCGCGGCCATCCCTGCCGCTTCATGGTCCAGCCCAGCAGCCCGAAGAAGAGGAACAGGATGATGTCGGCGATGTGGCGGCGGGCCATGAACGCGCCGAGGAACATGATAACCAGCAGCACCGGCGCCAGGAGCTGGGCGCGGATGGTGGCGATGCGCGCCAGGTGGTCGGTGAACAGGAAACAGGTGCCGGTGCCGATGATGTTGGCCAGGGCCAGGCTCCAGGCGATGGTGAAGATGATGTCGAGGTGCTGGTTCAGCATTTCGGGCCCCGGGGTAAGGCCCTGGATCTCCATGGCGCCGAGGAACAGTGCCATGCTGGTGCTGCCGGGGATGCCGAAGGCCAGGGTCGGGATCAGGCCGCCGCCATCCTTGGCGTTGTTGGCGCTCTCCGGCGCGATGACGCCGCGGACGTCGCCGGTGCCGAAGCTCTCCGGGTTCTTCTCGGTGTGGAGGGCGTGGCCGTAGGCGAACCAGTCCACCACCAGCGTTCCGAGGCCCGGGATGATGCCGATCCATACCCCCAGGGTGGCGGAGCGGACCACCAGCCACCAGTGGCGGAAGGCGTCGCGCACGCCTTCCCAGCGGCCCTTGAGCCGGCCCAGGGCGCCCGAGTCGATGCTCTTGCCCGAGACCAGCAGGTCGGTGATCTCGGCCAGGCCGAACAGCCCCAGGGAGATGGGTACCACGTGGAAGCCGTCCCACAGGTAGACTTGGTCGAAGGTCCAGCGCTCCACGCTCAGGATGGGATCGGTGCCCACCGTGGCCAGAATGAGGCCGGAGCCGCCGGCGATGACGCCCTTCATCAGCGCCGAGCCGCTGAGGCTCGCCACCATGCACACCCCCAGCACCGCCATCATGAAGAACTCCGGAGAGCCGAAGGTCAGCACCAGCGGGCTCAGGATGGGGATGGACAGGGTGAGCAGCAGGGCGCCGAAGATGCCGCCCAGGGCGGACACGGTGAACGCGGCGCCGAAGGCGCGGCCGGCCTCGCCGCGCTTGGCCATGGCGTGGCCGTCGATGATGGTGGCCTGGGAGCCCACGGTGCCGGGCACGGCGAAGAGCACCGAAGGGATGGTGTCGGAGGTGGTGGTCACCGCCAGCATGCCGATGATGAAGGCGAAGGCGGAGACGGCGTCCATGTCGAAGGTGAAGGGGAGCAGCAGCGCCAGGCCGGTGACCCCGCCGATGCCGGGGATGACCCCGAGCATGAGGCCGAGGAAGGTCCCGGCGAACAGCATGAGGAGGTGGACCGGGTCGAGGATATGGAGGCTGGCCTGGCCTATGGCGTCAAGCATGAGGGGATGCCGTGCGCGGGTTTGCGGGTTGTTTTGCGGGGCGACTGGTTACCGGGATCCATACGGGGTGCGCTTCCATGCGGCCAGCTTCCATGCAGGGTGCTTGTTCCCGAGCCGCGCGCGAGGCGTCCCTGAAATCTGGAGACGGTGGGTGCCGGGTTCGTGACAAACTGCCTCGCGCGGATGGTGTCGGTGATCGTTGTCATGTCCGCCCGCCGTCAACAGATTTCCGGGACGCCCCCCGCGCGGCTCTCCCCGTTGTAGTTCGCGTTACGCATCCTCCTCGCTGTAGAGGTTCAGACTTTCCAGTACCGGGCGGTCGGTGACGGAGAACAGGATCGCGGGCTCGGTACGGGAGTCGTTGCGGAAGTGGTGCCAGTGCCACGAGGGGATCACGAAGCAGTCCTGTTCGGTCCAGGCCATGGGGGTACCGTTGTCCTTGTCGCGGCTCGCCACGGTGGCGCCGGCGCCTTGCATCACGTGGTAGATGGTGCTGCTGGTGTGGCGGTGGGGGCGGTTCGATTCGCCGGGCCGCAGCCACTGCACGCGGCAGTCGATGGTGGGCATGGTGGGGCCACCCGTGACGGGGTGGGCGTATTGCAGGAGGATGCCGTCGTGGGGGTCGCCGTCGGCGGACGCGGCCAGTTCTTCCAGGACGGGAAGGGTGTCGCGCCACTTGTAGGTGTAGGGGAGCGCGTGGTTGCCGGGGCTTTCGGTGAGGGGCCGCACGGTGCCGAGGCGCTGGCGGCTGTAGCCCTCGGACTTGGTGACCGGCTGGGCCGGGCCTTCGCCGTAGTTCTCGTGGAAGTTGGCGTCCAGGTGGTTCATGAGGTGCACGTCGAGGACGTCGAGCCAGACGATGTTGCGTTCGCCCTGGTTGTAGTGGTCGTGCCAGGTCCAGCTCGGCGTCAGCACCAGGTCGCCGGGCTCCATGTGCATCTCCTCGCCCTCCACCGTGGTGTAGCCGGTGCCGTCTCCTTCCACCACGAAGCGCAGGGCCGCGGCGGTGTGGCGGTGGCACTCGGCGCGCTCCCCGGGCTTCACGAGCTGTATGGACATCTGGATGGTGCGGGTGGTGGACTTGAAGGCGGTGAGGCCGGGGTTCACCAGTTGCACGGTGCGGCGCTTGGCGGCCTCGTCGATGTGCCCCAGCTTCACGACTTCGCCGGACTCCATGAGGCAGGAGTAGATCACCGGCCAGCGCCAGAGATGCGGGCGCAGCTCCGGCGAGGGCTGGCGCGGCTGCCAGTGCCCCGCCAGGGAATTCTCGGCCATGATGCGGTGCAGCTCGTCGAGCCGCGGATTGTCCGTGTTGACCGCTTCACTCATGATTGTCTCCTTGTGCTTCCGTTGGAGTCCCGCTCCCCAGCCTGTGTCAATGGCCCACCCGGATGAGAGATGGCACCCACCCCCGACTCGTCATTCCCGCGAAACAGGCTGTGTCAAAACGTCGCACGGACAAGAATCGGCGCCAACCCCCCGAGTCGTCATTCCCGCGGAAGCGGGAATCCAGGGGTGGCGAGGCGGGGAAACGCCTCTGTAGTTCCCCACCACCGCCCCTGGATTCCCGCTTCCGCGGGAATGACGACTCGATGGGGATCTGCCTCATCAGTTTTGCCACAGCCTGGAAAGCGGGAATCCAGGGGGGAGGAGGGGCGATCAAAACCCCTCCAGTGCCGCCGCCTCCGGGTGGAAAAAGTCTTCGTAATGAAGCTTCTCCTGCGTCAGGCCGAACTGGTGTGCGAACGTCATCATGGCTTCCAGCGAGGTGACGTTGTCCTGGATGTTGTAGGACCAGTAGTTCTCGCCCATGACGGCGCGCTGCTCGTCGATGGCGGCGGCCACCCACGAGGTGATGAGCACCTCGGGGTCGGCGCCGTAGAGCCGGTCCATGGCCACGTCGCGCGCTTGGCGGTATGCCTTCAGGAGTGCCACCGGCGCGTCCGGGTGCTTGTCGACGAAATCCTGCTTTAGGCTCACCATGTGGCTGATGGGGAAGATCCCCGTGGCCTTGTAGTAGTTGATCTCTTCGTTCTTGTAATCGCGGAACAGGCGGCGGACGCGCGGGTCGCGGCGGCTGATGGACGGCAGCACGTTGGGCTCGATGACCGCGTCCACTTGGTTCGAAAGCAGCAGGTCGTCCAGCGGCTCGGGCTCCGGCCCGGAGATGTGCGGCAGGGGCTCCACCTCGACGCCCTCGCCCCAGCTCTCGGCCTCGGGGTGGGGCATGCACCAGCGGACGCGCGTCAGGTCCACGCCGTAGTAGTTTTGCAGCGCGCCGCGCGCCCACACGCCGGCGGTGCTGCTCACGTACACGCGCTTGCCCTCCAGGTCCTTGGGGCCGTCGATACCCGATGCGTTGTTCACGAAGATGTAGGCGATGCGGAACTTGCGGTTGGGGTAGGCCGGGATCGAGACGTAGGGGTGGTTGCCCTTGTCCTTGGTGCGCATGAGGCCGCCAAAGCTCGCGTCCCACGCATCGATGGTTTCCGGGCCGTGGAAATCGCTGATCTCAAGGTCGAAGCCCTCCACCTGGACGGTGCCGTCGACAAAGGGTTTGTTGGTGTCCACCTCGGGCTCGCGGAAGCCGAGACGGAGCTTGGGGTTCGCCATGGGTTGTCTCCCTTTGGGTCTATCGCGCCGCCGCTACCCGTCCTGGCGGTCGGCCGGCGCGATCTCTTTCGTATAGAAGCCGAGCTTGGTCTGCGCGGGCCAGTCATCGATGGAGAACAGGATGGAGTCGCCTGTGTGGCCGTTCTCGTGATGATGCCACGACCACGCCGGCACGGCGAAGATGTCCCCCTGGTTCCACTCCAGCCGCTCGCCCTCGATGACCACCGCGCCGGCGCCCTCGAAGGCGTGGTAGAAGGTGTTGCTGTTGTGCCGGTGGCTCAAGGTGGTCTGGCCGGCCCGCAGGAGCTGCGCGTGCCACGCGATGGTGGGGAGCGTGGGGCCGCCGTCCACCGGGCTCGCGAGCATCAGGTGCGCACCCTCGCAGGGGTCTTCCTCGCCGGCTTCCTGTAAGGCGCTCAGGGCGGCGCGGGTCTCGGCCCAAGGATAGCGCATGGGCGGCAGCGGATAGGGCCGGCCATGGGCCATGGGGCGGGCGAGGCCGCGGGTGCGCACGCCGTAGGCGTCGGGTTTGTGGATCTCCTGGTAAGGGTTGTCCACCGGCAGCCGCTCGTTCAGGTTCACCCCGCCGTTGTAGCCGTTGTCGTATCCGTCGACGTAGAGGGCGGGGGTGGAGCCCTGGTTCCAGTGGTCGTGGTAGGTCCAGGACGGGCTGATGATCACGTCGCCCCGCTCCATGGGGAACGCCTCGTGCTCGCACACGAAGGCGGCCTCCTTGGGCGCCTCGCACACCAGGCGCGTCTCGCTGCGGGTGTTGCGGTGCCCCTGGGTGCGTTCGCCGGGCATGAGGATCTGCACGTTCATCCAGATGGGGAAGCGGGTGGCCTCGATGCCGGTGACCGAACGCATGCCGGTCATGCCGTCGGGCCCCACGGTGACGATTTCGCCGGAGCGCATGAGCCCCTTGTAGATCCCCTCCCAGCGCCAGTGGGCGCCGGTGACGCCCGTGCGCGGCGGCGCCATGCCCTCGCGCCGCAGGCCCGCCCCCACCATGTGGTGGGCGGCCAGGTACTGTTCCAGGTCTTCGTGGGTGGTGCCGACGTCGTTCACGGCAAGTCCTCCGTTCACGCATTCAGTCCGAAATACTTGACACAGTTGTCCACCAGCATGGCGCGCTTCTCGTGGGCGGGCACGCCCTCGAAGTCCCTTTCCATCACCGGGATGGAATTGGGGTACTCGCTGGCGGCATGGGCGAAGTCCGTGGCCCACATGAGCTTGTCGTAGCCGATGCACTCGCGCCGCTTGATGCCGATGGGGTCGTGCAGGAAGCCCCAGTAGTTGTTCTCCCGTAGGTACTCGCTGGGTTTCCTGTCCAGGTAGTGCAGGCCCCAGAACTGGTGGATCATGGGCATGTAGCGCTGGTAGTGGTCGTCGAGCTGCCACAGGCCGTACTCGAACCACCCGATCATGGTCTCGGCCCAGTACATCTGGAGCGTCGGGAAACGGTCCCACACACCCGCGAAGGCCATCTGCACCGCGCCCACCATGGCGTCGTTGGTGAAGCGGAAGAAGTAGTTCATGGGCTCCTTCACATGCACGTCGGGGCCGGGCTTGCGTTCGTACGGAAACGCGGGCTCGCCGCCCTTGCCGGAACCCATGTTGCCGGTGTTGTGGTTGGTGAGGGCCACCCCCAGGTCCAGGGATGCGGCCCAGAAGCGGTCGTCCTCGGCCGTGGGGTAGCCGTGGCCGCTCGGGAACTTGTCGAGCTTGACTCCCTTGAGGCCCAGCCTGGCGCAGTGCTCCAGTTCCCGCACCGCGTCGTCGATGCCGCTGGTGGGAATGACGCCCATGGGAATGATCCGGTCGGGCGCCGGCGCCATGTACTCCTCGCCCAGGAACTCGTTGTAGGCGCGCACCAGCTCGCAATAGAGCTCGCGGTCCGTGGCCTGCTCCAGCACGAAGGAGATCTGCGAGAACACGACCTCCGCGTCGACGCCGTCCCGTTCCTGTTCCTCGAGCCGCTGCGAGGGCGGTCCGGTGCCGGCACAGGACTCGAACGTGGGCACCTGCGTGGCCATGTCCTCCTTGTTGACGCGCACGCTTCGGGTGACGCCTATGGTGTTGGGCTCGCCGCCGTCCACCACCACCGCGTCCGAGCCGTTGGGCATCTTCACGCGCTTGGGCGCGCGTTCGCGCATGGACGCGGCCACCCGGTCGCGCCAGATGTCGGGGTTGAGGTCGATATGACCGTCGGCCGAAATAACGTTGTACTCGCGTGCCATGACGGGCTCCTTTCGAGGGCCGCCACGGCGGCACGCGGCCCGCGCCGGACGCGTTCCGTCGGGGCCGGCGCTTGAGCGGCCTGCACGAACGGAACGTTATCCAAGGTACCGTAGGCTGTCAATCCGCGGGAACAGGCTGTGTCAAAACTCCGCTGAGATACGAAATGGCGCTGCAGCCCCGAATTGTCATTCCCGCGGAAGCGGGAATCCTCCGCCGCGTTCCGTTCCGACCTTGCGAAGGGCACACGCGAGGCGCGCGGCCGTTGTCGAAGCGGGAAGGGGCTGATACCATCCGCGTTGGACAGCAACTCAGCACGATGGAGGTGCGCGCATGAGTCGGATGGAGACGACGGAGGCCTCGGTGGATTCCGTGGAAGCGATCCTCAACTACGCGGTGGACACGGGTGTCAAACCCATCACTCACACGGCCGTGCTCAACAGCGCGCCGGTGCTGCGCACCGGGCAGCACGACCCGCACCGCACCACCATCCACAACGGCCGCGCCATCACGGGCGAGCTGTCGCTGGAGCGTGAAGGGTTCGTTCTGGCCCGCCACGACACGCGGGTGGACGATTTTTACGACGAGGAGCAGCTCCGCTCCGTGTACTATCCCGAGATCGATGAATTGGTGAAGCGAGAGAGCGGCGCTTCCCGGGTGGTCATCTTCGACCACACGCTCAGGGCACAGGACGACGGTATCCGCGCGGAACGAAAGGTGCGCGAGCCCAACCGCTCCGTGCACAACGACTACACGGAGTGGTCGGCGCCCAAGCGCGTGCGGGACCTCCTGCCCGAGGACGAGGCGGAGCGCCTGCTTCAGGGGCGATACGCGATTATCCAGGTGTGGCGCCCCACCCGGAACCCGGTGCGCACCAATCCGCTGGCCATCGCCGACGCGCGCAGCCTGCGCACCGAGGAGTTGATCGCGTCCCAGCGCAGCTACCCCGGGCGCATCGGCGAGACCTACCAGATCAAGTACAGTCCGGAGCACCGCTGGTTCTATTTCCCCGCCATGGCCCGGAACGAGGCCATCGTCTTCAAGGTCTTCGACTCGGAGAAGGACGGGCGCGCGCGTTTCACGGCCCACACTTCGTTCGACGATCCCACGGCGCCGCCGGATGCGCCGGCGCGCGAGAGCATCGAAGTGCGCACGCTGGCCTTCTTCGACACCCCGGCGTGTTGCGATGAGACGTCTACGTCTTGTCCGGTTGATTCACCTGACAAGGGATCCAACTCATGCGCATGAAATCCTTTGAATGGCTCGGCCGCGAATGCGTCGCGGCCTCGTGCGAGGGCGCCGAGGGCGCCGCTGGCGACGCGGGAGTGGCCGGGATCCTCGACCGCATCGCGGAGGGGATCGGGAGACTGGGGTTTTCCCTGGACGACACGGTGCGGACGCGCCTGTGGGCGCGCGACCGGGAGAGCCGCAACCTCGGAAGCCAGGCGCGCTCCCGGCGCATGAGCGGCAAGGCGCGCTCGGCGAGTTCCAGCTACATCGCTCCGGCGCACCTCGACTCGGGGGCGGCCGTGGCACTGGACTTCCTCGCCATGCGTTCCGGCGGCGAGAAGAAGCTCGTGGAATACGACCCGCCCATCGTGCCGCTGCGCTACCTCGACCTGGAGGGACGGGTCTTTCTCTCGGGAGTCACCAGCACGACCGGGAACTTGTCCCAGCAGGTGAGCGAGGTCTGCGGCCTGATCGGCGGGTCGCTGGAGCACGCCGGGACCTCATGGGAGCGGGTCGTGCGGGTGTCGTTCTTCCTGCAACAAGAGGAGGCCCCGGCCGCTCTGAAGCAGGCGTTTCAGCAGGCCGCGAAGGTGCCCGCGGAAAGCACCGAGTGTTCTTTTGTGGAAGGCTACTCCGCGGTGGGCAAGCTCATCGAGATCGAGGTCACGGCGCAGCGTTAGGGGCCTGGCTCAAACCCCTCGGGAGTCTCCAGGATACCCTAGTGTCGCGTGGCTCGCCGTACGGTGCTCGCGTCCTCTTGCGGGTCATCCGTCGCTAAAGCGGCGGCGCCGGATGTGCTTTCCGTCACAGAGGCTCGGATCCCCGCCGTCCCGTCGCGCAGTTCATCTTCGGTAATGGGCATGAGCAACTGATGGACGATCTCCGCGACAAATTCCGCCCGACCGCTTACCCCGGCTTTCGCATACAGCGCGCTCGCCTGTAATCGGGTCGTGTTTTCCTTGACCCCGCGCAAATCCGCGATTTCCGCGAAGCGGAAACCCTTGATGATCAGCCACGCGACTTCCTTCTCGCTACGGGTGAGCCGCCAAGCGTCAATTTGCTCTTCGATGCGGGTGGCGAGCTCCCCGGCGAGCACCCTGTTTCGATTCTGCTCCTGCTCCAGACGCGCGCGCAGGCCGACAAGGTCCCTCAAGTTGACGACCAGGGTCCACGAAACCGCAGCAAAAACAAAGGTTTCGATGATAAAATGGGGTGACCCGAACTCGCCCTCGAAGAGCGCATCCACGACAAGGTCGTAGGCGAAGAACAGCATCGCCAACGCCAGCATCGCCAACGCAAGCATCCGTCGCTTGGGCACTCCTTTGAACAGGTGGTTCAAGAGCGGTCTCTTTCGTCCCTGAAGACGGTCGGGCGCTAGGGCTCGTTCCTGTCACCCTACCACCATCGGGAGTTCCTTTTCAAAGAGACGAACAGGCCCGCCACCATATATGCCTCACCCGTATATATCACACGTATAAGAAGGCCTGGTTTTGTATGCCATTTGCCATAAGCGGGGCCGCTTATGACAAACGGGCGATGCGGTACTTCGGTCGCTTGGTGTAGCTTCTCCCCGAGAGACGAAACCCTTGCGGGAGCAAAACCATGACTTCGAAAAGAAGACCGCCCGAGGGCGAACCGGCCATTTTGCGCTGGCTGGCGTCAGTCCTCATCAGCACTCTGTTCTCGCTGTGTCTGGTGATGAGGGCCGGGATGTGGAACGAGAAGCTTCCATTTCATCTTGTTCCGGAGGCTCGTGCCAGTGTGAACGGTGATCCCTACGCCAACGATGACGACGACGATGACGACGACGACGACGATGACGACGACGATGACGATGATGACGACGATGACGATGATGACGACGATGACGATGATGACGACGATGACGATGATGACGACGACGACGAGGACAACGACGGCGACGAGGGCGATGAGGGGGACGAGAACAACGAGGGCGATGAGGGGGACGAGAACAACGAGGGCGATGAGGGGGACGAGAACGACGAGGGCGATGAGGGAGACGAGGACAACGACGGTGACGAGGGTGATGAGGGGGACGAGAACGACGAGGGCGATGAGGGGGACGAGAACGACGAGGGCGATGAGGGAGACGAGAACGACGAGGGCGATGAGGGAGACGAGGACAACGACGGCGACGAGGGCGACGAGGGCGATGAGGGAGACGAGGACAACGACGGTGATGAGGGTGATGAGGGAGACGAGAACGACGAGGGCGACGAGGGCGATGAGGGGGACGAGAACAACGAGGGCGATGAGGGGGACGAGAACAACAACCGCGATGACGGGAATACCCTAATCGAACGGAAACAGGCACGTGGGCAGGCCCAGACCGCGGTTGAAGAATCCAATCAAGCGCTGGCAACTGCGAAAGAGGCGCTAACGACCGGGGAGGAGAGATTCAGGGCCGCAATCGTGTCCTTTTTCAGAAGCTCCGCCACCGAACGCGACGGTGTGCCCGGCGCGAACTGGTCCGATGTCCTTGACACCTTCAGGGATCAGCTCGTTCTGAGAAGCGAATATGAGCGCAGGCTCTCTGAACTGGCAGAGGCGACGGACGTCCTCGAGCACGCCACAATAGTGGTCGAGCAATTGAATAACGATCTGGAGGCTGAGTCGGATCGATTCGGGATAAGGGATGCGATAAGAGATTGCCAAACTCGTACCTGCTCGCCCGACGATTTCCGGACGACTGAATGGTTCAGCATCTTTCAGCCCCGTGTGCTGGAAATGGTTAAGGTGCATCACGGCTATGCGAAGGGATTGACGGGAAGTGGTGTGCGGATCGCCATCGAGGACGATATTGTGAACTACACACTCCCCGAATTCGCAGGGCGAGTCTCGTTCGACGGTGCCGTGCTAACGCATCCGGTGCCGGATGGAGACGTTCCTTCCTCGGAGGCAAAGCGGTGCGAACAAGCCAACGAGACAGAGCGCTCCGCGCTCGGTTGCAAAGTGTTTTCGTACAATTCCGAATACGACTCTCTCCGCATAGAGACGGTACAGGCAGCGGTGGACGCTAACGGTTGGCCCGAGGACGGAGATCGGTGGTTCGTAAGGAACGACCACCACGAGGAGGGCAGCCGTGCTCGATGGTCGGAAATTCCCCATGCGGCGGGCGAAGATCGTCACGGCACTGCCGTTGCCTCGGTTGCGGCCGGTCGCGATTTCGGCATTGCTCCGGGCGCGACGATCATACCTGTCGCAAGAACGTTTGCATCCGACGAGCACGCGGAAGAGAATGTTTCTCGCGTGGTCCTGGACAGAATTTCGGAGATGTCGTCTTCGGAACGGGAGGAGGTGGATTCCACGATGGCAGAGGCCGTGATGGAGGACTATGCGCACTACGACATCATCAATCGTAGTTTTGGAATCGGCGTGTTCGATCCGGCTGGAATTCAGAAAGCCCTGGATGACGAGACGGCGTGGTGGGGGGATCGCCTGCGCCAGATTCTACCCAGAACGTGGCGCGCCTTCATGCAAACGGCAAGGCACCCCGATGATCGTACCGTCGTGGTCTACGCCGCGGGAAACGACAAGGAGGAGTTCTCGGGTTTGGGGGCAAACCTTCCCTACCACGAGCCGCACGTGCGGGGGCATCAGTTGTCCGTGATGGCGGTCGACCACGACGGTAGCCATGCGGCCTACACCAATTTCTGCGGCGCGCTTCCCTCGGATTGGGACGAAGAGCGCTGGGGACGACATTTCTGTCTGGCGGCGCCGGGGACGGTGAACTCGGCGGGAAATGTCGGCAGGGGACACGTCTTTCATGAAATCGAGGGAACCTCATTTGCGGCTCCCGTCGTAAGCGGTGCGATTGCGCTCCTTATGGAGCATTTTCGGGGGCAGCTCGGAACTAGTGAAATCGTGAAGCGGGTTGTCGATACGGCCGAGAATACCGGGCGGTATGCACAGCTCGAGATCTACGGTGCCGGGCTGCTCGATCTCGATGCGGCGTTACAGCCTGTGGGGAGCACGACGACAGGTACCCCGTCGGTGAGTGCAGCGGCTATGCGGTCCGCGGCCAGCGTGCCGCCCGCGATAGGAAACCTTGGCCGGCGACTGGCGTCTCGGGGCGTGGAGGTAGCGTCCCTCGATGGCCTGGGAGCACCGTTCTGGTCATCGCCGGTGGCATACATCCGGCCGATGAACAATCTGGTCTCGCCGATTCCTGACTTTTCCCGGCGGGACGATGAGGGAGGCGGGCAATTGCACCTTGGGTTCTCTCCGGGAACAATCGCAGGGCCGGCGGATGATCGCGGCGTACGTCTGCTGTTGGGCGCACACAAGTTCGGCGTGGAGGGGTCGCCGTCGGACGGACTCAGATGGGGTTTCCTTGGGGACACGGCCTCCTGGCAGGGGAGCGGCGCTTCCGGCGCCTTCGGCCATGGAGTCCGGTCGGTGACGGCGTGGGTGGGACGAAACGCCAAGTTCGAACTCGATGATGCGTGGACCCTCAGAACCTCGGCGACACTGGCCTTTGGGCAAGTCTTCTACGAACCTGGCGCCATGCTATCCATCGACCCGCACGTGTTGTCGGCGTGGGACTTCGGTCTTGAGCGGGGAGAACGGGGTCGCGACACATGGTCGCGGATCGCGTTCTCGCAGCCTCTTCGAGCCGAATCGGGCGACGCAACGTTCACTCATCTTGCTGGGCTGAAGGACGGAGTTCCTGCATACGACAGGGTGAAGCTGCCGTTGGTGCCCGAGGGCCGGGAGCTTGAGTTCGCGGTTACTCACGAGGCTCCGATCGGTCATGGGCGAGGTGCGATCACGGTGGCGCACACTTGGGATGCAGTCCACGAGCCCGGTGCGAGCAGTTGGCGCATTGGGGTGGCGTACCGGCTGCGGTGGTGAGAGGGCATCGCGAGTTTTGGTTCCTCTCGCGGTGGTCGGCCGGCAACTGCCATGTCAATCAGCAAGGTTCCGCAACAGGACGATGGGGAATGAGGTGATGCGCGAAACTTCGAACCGCGTAGCCGCGGACCGCGGCTTGGTGGCGGGTCTGTCCGAAGCCGGGCTCAAGGTAACCCAGCATTTTCCGACGCTCATTTTTTCTCTGGATGTTCCGGGCAGCGAGGACCTGAATGCCCACCTCATCGAGGCGATCTACGCCGAACGAGAACGCGACACAACAGGGGTACGCAAGTCGAACTTCCCGGAGCTGGGGAGTTGGCACAGCCACGTCAAGCTGCACAAGGACGTCACGTTCGCGGGCTTGGTGCAACACGTCGACGGGGTCGCGACCCTGATGTGCCGCGAGCTCGGATATCACACATCCTATCGACTGAAAATCGGCACCATGTGGTCGATAATCAATCCACCGGGTAGCTCGAACCGGGCCCATATCCATCCCGGCTGCCTCTGGAGCGGCGTCTACTACGTCCAGGCTCCCACGAATGCGGGTCGAATCGAGTTCATCGATCCGCGCACCCAGAACCTGATGAGTCCCGCCGAATATATCCCCGACACCAAGCGCCCGCGAAGCTGCTGGACGAAGGTCCGATACAAACCCGTGGCCGGCAGAATGCTGATCTTCCCCGCCTGGCTGTACCATAGCGTGGATCCGAATCGATCCAAGGCCAAGGGGAAGGAAGCCGATCGGATCATCGTGAGCTTCAACCTGTCTCAGGAAAGGCGCAGATAGTAGCACACGATCACCACGACGATACCGTGCCGATCCGAAGCGCGTGCGCCGCTTCTATCCGTGGTTCCGCCGACTTCGGAGCGTGGCGGTGTGGGTCAAGGACAAGGCAGCTCCCATCCACCGCCGGCCGCTCTGTTGACACCCCGTGGCCGTTGACCTATTACCCCGTCTAGAGTGCTGCGAGACAAGTGGCGGCCGCGCACCGGGACCCTTCTTGCCGGCAGCGGCGTACCCCCAGGAGAATCACGCGATCCGAGAGGAGCAGTCCATGGAACGTTTGAAAGGAATGTACATCCCGTTGCCGACGCCGTTCACCGACACCGGCGCGGTGGACGAGAACGCGGTGCTGGCGCTGACGGACTTCTACGTGGAGGCGGGCGTGCACGGCCTGTTCGTGCTCGGCACCTTCGGACAGGGGCCGGCGCTCACGCCGGACGAGCGCAAGCGCACCGCCAGGCTCGTCATCGACCGCGTGGCCGGGCGCATTCCGGTGGTGATCCACGCGGGCACGGCGGACACCCCTACCACCATCGACCTCGCCAAGGACGCCAAGGACAAGGGCGCCGACGTGGTGGGCGTTGTGCCGCCGTACTACTTCGACCATCTCGACGACGAGGTGCTGGATCACTACGTCAAGGTCTACGAGGCCATCCAGTACCCGATGTTCATCTACAACAACGCGGTGAACAGCGGCTATCGCATGACCGCGCCGTGGACCAAGCGGCTGTGCGAGGAGGTGCCCGAGGCCTGCGGCATCAAGATGTCGTTCATCCCGCTGGAGCAGCAGCTCGCCTTCGTGCGCGCGCTGCCGGCGACCTGTTCGGTCTTCTCCGGCTCCGCCACGCTGATCATGCCCGGCACCCTGTGGGGCCTCGCGGGCTCGATTCATCCGTTGACCGTGGCCATTCCCGAGTTGCTGGTGAACCTGTGGGACGCCACCACCACGGGCCGGCTGGAGGAGGCGGTGGAGCTGCAGCGGCGCGTGATCGAGTTCACCGCGGTCATCGGCGACCTGCAGCGGACGGCGGGGCGCTCGGTGCTGCGCGAGTCGCTCAAGCTCCGGGACCTGCCGGTGGTGGACTTCCCGCGCTGGCCCACCAGGGACCTGAACAGCGAGCAGGCCACGCGGCTCAAGAACGCGCTGGCGACGGCGCGCGACTAGACGGGGCGTTCGTTCCCAGCCCCGTGGCGGACTCGGGACAGGCTTGGTGAAGCCGCGGACGAAGTATTGAAACATTGAAACGGGCCATGCAGGACAAGACGCAAGGAGGAGAGCGATGACCCCGAAGGAATGGCGCACGGAGCTGGGCGAGATCGTCAGGGATTACTTCCGCTCCCCGGAGCTGGGGCACTTCTACGATACCCGCGTGACGATGGAGCGGGCGCAGCTCTACCTGTCGCAACTGGGGATCTACGTGCGGCGCCGGCGGGACTACTGGCCGCAGGTGGCCGCCAACTGTCCCGTGTTCGTGGTGAAGCAGCGCATCATGTCCCACGAGTACGAGGAGCTGGTGGAGGACGAGTACTCGGACCACGGCCACCTGGACCTGATCTTCCGGCAGGCACGGGAAGTGGGCCTCAGCGAACAGGAAGTGGTGGACGCCGAGCCGCTGCCCACCACCCGGGCCGCGGTGTTGGGCTGGTTCTGGATCGCGCGCACGCGTCCGTGGCAGGAGGGCCTGGCCGCGTCCACCATCGCCGAGTGGACCAACGACGACCGCCTGCTGGGCGATCTCGGCGGCGGCAACTGCGGCCGGCTCTACGAACGCTGGAGCAAGGACCTGCGGTTCACCGACGAGCAGATGCCCAACTTCACCGCGCACCGGGCCGCGGACGAGAAGCACGCGGAGATGTTCCTCGACATCCTGGAGCGCTACGTTCCCAAGGGCGGCGAGGACGGCGTGTTGCATACCGCCAGGGAGTCCATGGATCTCCACCGGGCCTATTTCGGCGGCATGGCCGCGGCCATGAACCGTCTGCCGTAGGGATCGGCGCTCCTTTCCGGATGACCCGGGGGATTCTCCCATGAAGATGGAGCTCAAGGACCTCAACGAGTCTCTGGCCGAGCACGACCTCTCGGGCTTCTGGAACACGCGCACGCCCGAGCATCAGGACGAGGCCCCTTTTCTGTGGAAGTGGCGCGAGGTCTATCCGTGCCTGATGGACGCCAAGGAGTCCGTTGGGCTGGAGTTGGCGGAGCGCCGGGCCATACGCTTGGTGAACCCGCAGAACCCCACCCGTGCCACCTCCCGGACGTTGCTGTTCACCTTCTCGGTGGTGAACCCCGGCGAGATCGCGCGCCCGCACCGCCACAACATGGCGGCGATTCGCTTCGTGGTGAAGGGAAGCGGCGCGTTCACCCTGGTGGAGGGTGAGCGCTTCCCCATGCACGAGGGGGACCTGATCCTCACCCCCAACTGGACCTGGCACGAGCACCATAACGTGGGGGACGAGCCCATCGTGTGGCTCGACGGTCTCGACGGCCCGCTCATCAACGCGCTCAACGTGCTGTTCTTCGAGAACTACGACGCCGACACCCAGGGCGCGACCCGCGCCGACGGCGACGCGCAAATGCGCTTCGGTTTCGCCCGTCCGCCGGCCCGCCCGGAGTCCCCCGGCCGGGGCCTGCCGTTCCGCTACCGCTGGGAAGACACGGACGCGTCGCTCCACAACATCACCGACGCCGAGGCCGACCCCTTCGACGGCCACCTGGTGCGCTACATCAACCCGGTGACCGGCGGCTACACCATGGCGACCCTGTCGTGCGAGGCGCAGATGCTCAAGCCGGGCTGGACCACCGGCACCCACCGGCACACCAGCACGTCGCTGTACCACGTGTTCCGGGGGCGCGGCCGGACCGCCGTGGGCGAGGGCTACCTGGAGTGGGAGAAGGGCGACTCGTTCATGATCCCCAACTGGCAGTGGCACCGCCACGAGAACCCCTTCGACGAGGAGGCGGTGCTCTTCACCATGAACGACCGGCCGGTGCTGGAAGCGCTGGAACTTTACCGGGAAGAGCAGCGTTCCGGCGGCAACGGCTCCTGACCGAACGCGCGCACGGCGCATCGAATCAAGAACGCGATCCCGACCATGTCCTATCCCGACCTTCAAGAGCACCTGTCCAACCTCGAGGCGGCCGGACTGCTTCTGCGCGTCCGCCACCCCATCAACAAGGACACGGAGATGCACCCGCTGGTGCGCTGGCAGTTCCGCGGCGGCCTGTCCGAGGCGGAGCGCAAGGCGTTTCTGTTCGAGAATGTCGTGGACAGCCACGGACGTACCTACGACATGCCGGTGGCGGTGGCCGCGCTTGCGGCATCGCCGCAAGTCTATTCGGTGGGACTGCAACGCCCGGTGGACGAGATCCCGGATCTCTGGGCGCACGCGCTGGCGAACCCCATCGAGCCCGCCATCGTCGATTCCGGGCCGGTGCACGAGGTGGTGCTCCAGGGCGCGGACCTCGACATCGAGGGCGGCGGGCTGCTGCAGCTTCCGGTGCCCATCTCCACGCCGGGGTTCGACAACGCGCCCTACACCACCTGCTCCCACTGGTTCACCAAGGACCCGGAGACGGGCATTCGCAACCAGGGCAACTACCGCGGGCAGATCAAGAGCCAGAAGCGCGTGGGCATGTACGCCGGAATGCACCAGCACATCTTCCCGCACTGGGACAAGTGCCGCGAGCGCGGCGAGCCGCTGCACGCGGCGCTGGTGGTGGGGGCGCCGCCGGTGGTCTCCTACGGCACCGTGCAGAAGGTGCCGCCGGGGGTGGACGAAATGGGCATCGCCGGCGGCCTGGCGGGGGAGCCCATCCAACTGGTGCGCTGCAAGACCGTGAACATCGAGGTGCCGGCCAACGCCGAGATCGTCATCGAAGGGCTCATCAACACGGACTTCGTGGAGCCCGAGGGTCCCTTCGGCGAGTCCCACGGCTACCTGCACCCGCGCACGGTGTCGCCGTTCATGGAGGTCACCGCCATCACCATGAAGCGCAAGCCCGTGCTGTGCTCGTTCATCAGCCAGGTGACCCCGAGCGAGTCGAGCGTCATCAAGAAGGTGGGCTACGAGCCGCTCTTGCGCCGCTACCTGCGGGACACCGTGGGCATCAAGAGCGTCACCCAGGTGGCCATGCACGAGCCCCTCACCAACCTGCGCAAGCTCGTCATCGTGCAGATGAGCAAGCCCGCGGAAGGGGACGTGTGGCGCGCCCTGAACAGCATCGCCAACTACCAGCACGGCGTCGGCAAGATCGCCATCGCGGTGGACGACGACATCGACCCGCACAACCTGGACGCCGTGTGGTGGGCCATCTGCTACCGTTCCAAGCCGCACGAGGACGTGCTCATCCTGCCGGGGCGGGTCAAGGGCCACTCGCCGCCGTTCGAGGACGAGGGCCACCTGATCACGGCCAAGGAGATGTTCTACCAGCCGGCCACCGACTCCGGCATGCTCATCAACGCCATCCTCAAGGAGCCGTTCCCGCCCATCTCGCTGCCCAAGCGCGAGTTCATGGAGCACGCCCTGGAGCTGTGGAACCGGCTGGAGCTGCCGCCGCTCAAGCCCCAGGCGCCGTGGTACGGCTACTCCCTGGGCCAGTGGGACGACGAGTGGGAAGAAGAGGCGCAGCTCGCCGTGAAGAGCGACTACCTCCAGACCGGCGCCAAGCTGGCCCAGCGCAGGGTCAAGCCCACGTGACGGGCTGTGTCCAAGCACTGCTGGGAGAAGAAGCCCACGTGACAGGCTGTGTCCAAACACTGCTCGGAGAAGAGATGGCAACCACGACCCGAATCGTCATTCCGGCGGAAACGGCTGCGTCAAAACTGGTGGGGCGGCGCCCCTTCGAGTCGTCATTCCCGCGGAAGCGGGAATCCAGGGGCGGTGGCGGGGCACGGCAGCGGCGTTTTTCCGCCTCTCCACCCCTGGATTCCCGCTTCCGCGGGGATGACGACTCGGGGGCTTGGCGCCAATGCCTGTCCGGGCGCCGTTTTGACACCGCCTGGAGAGCGGGAATGACGTTCCGTTACGTAGTTGCCTCTTGAATCTTCACACAGTCTGCTGAATCCTTTCACCATGTCTGATCCCTGCCACCTTCGTCTCGCGTGCCGCAACTACGACGGCACCAACGCCATTCTCCGCGGCGCCCTGACCGCTCCCGGAATCGAGCTGGAGCCGGTGGAACAGGTGAGCGTGCAGGGCATGTTCGCGGCCATGTACCGGGGCGAGTTCGACGTCTCGGAGATGTCCCTGGCCGAGCTGATCTACTACACGTCGCGCAACCAGAACGACTTCATCGGCATACCCGTGTTCCCGTCGCGCATGTTCCGGCACGGCTTCATCGTGGTGCGGCGCGACGCCGGAATCGATACGCCCCAGGACCTCGTGGGCAAGCGCCTGGGCTTCCTGCGCTGGGTGCAGACCGCCGCGGTGTGGATTCGCGGCATGCTGACGGACGAGTACGGCGTGACGCCGAAGAATTCCCAATGGCACGCGGCCTCGCTGCACCACTGGGACGACGGTGTCACCGAGACCTCGGTAAAGCTCCCCGGCGGTGCCGTCATCGAGGTGGTGCAAGGTGAGGGGAACGCCGCCGAGCGCGCCATGCGCGCGTTGCGCGAGGGACGGCTGGACATGCTCGGAGTGACCGAGACGCAGCTCCCGCCGCTGCTGGCCGACCCGGCGCTGAAGCGGCTGTTCGAGGACTACCGGGAGGTGGAGGCGCGGTACTTCACCAAGACCGGCCTTTTCCCCATCATGCACGTGCTCGCGGTCAGGAAGTCGGTGCTGGAGCAACACCCGGACGTCGCGCCGGCTCTTTTCGAGCTGTTCAGTCAGGCGAAGCGGCAGGCGCGGCAGTGGTACGCGAACCTCCCCAGCATGGTGGTGGCCTGGCGCGAGCACGCGCTGGACGAGGAACGCGCGGTGTTCGGCGGCGACCCGTGTCCTTTCGGGCTCGATGCCAACCGCCACGCGATCAACACGTTCATCGAGTACTGCGAGTTCCAGGGCATCTGCGAGCGCAACCTTTCGCCCGAGGAGCTGTTCGCGCCCGACACCTGGGAGCTGACGGAGCAGGAGTAAGAGACGCAACATCCCGATTGAGAGGTGACCGATGGCAAGACCGCAACCGATACGGGACCGGGACCAGGAAGGGAACTTCTTCGACGACCTCCGTCCGTGGCTCGCCCGGGTGGAGGAGATGGGTCAGTTGGAGCGCATCTCCGGCGCCCACTGGGACCTGGAGGTGGGCGCGCTCAACGAGATCATCTGCGAGCGCACGCCGACCCCGCCGGCCCTGCTGTTCGAGGACGTCGTCGGCCACGAGGGCAAGGGCCGCGTCCTCGCCAACATGATGGAAACGATGGAGCGCACGGCGCTCGCTCTCAACCTGCCGCCGGACCTCAGCACCCTCGAGGTCATCGACCGGCTGCGCACGCGCCTGAGCACCCTGGTGCCGGTGGAGCCGCGCGTGCTGGCGACGGGCCCGGTGATGGAGAACCGCCTGACGGGCGACGACATCAACATCCTCGACATTCCGGTGCCGCGCTGGCACTCGGGCGACGGCGGCCGCTACCTGGGTACGGCGCACTTGGTGGTCACGCGGGATCCGGAGACGGGCGAGGAGAACGTGGGCTGCTACCGCGTCATGGTGCACGAGCGCGACAAGCTGGCGCTGTACATCTCGCCGGGCAAGCACGGGCGCATGCACATGGAGAAGACGCTCGCCGCCGGCAAGCCCATGCAGGTGGCCATGGCCTTCGGCCAGCACCCGCTGGTCTTCATGGCCGCGACCCAGGCGGTGCCGCCCGGGCTCAGCGAGTACGCCTGGGCCGGCGGCCTGGTGGGCCAGCCCCTGAGCGTCATCGAGGCGCCCATCACCGGGCTGCGCGTGCCCGCCGCCGCCGAGATCGTGGTGGAAGGGGAGATCATCCCCGGAGACACTCGTCCCGAGGGGCCCTTCGGCGAGTGGACCGGCTACTACGCCAGCGCGCGCCGCGCCGAGCCGGTGGTGCAGTTGAAGGCCATGTACCATCGGGACAACCCGATCCTCACGGGCGCGCCGCCGTTCCGTCCCACCATCCACGGCATGTACCGCTCCATGCTGCGCTCCGCCATGATCTGGAACGGGGTGGAGAAGGGCGGGGTGCCGGACGTGGTGGGCGTGTACGTGCCGCCGCCGGCCCAGCGCTTCATGATCGTCATCGCCATCCGGCAGCGCTACCCGGGCCACGCCAAGCAGGCGGCGATGATGGCCGCCCAGTGCCACGCCGGCGCCTACCTCGGCAGATACGTGGTGGTGGTGGATGACGACGTCGACATCACCAACCTGAACGAGGTGGTGTGGGCCATGTGCACCCGCTCCAACCCCGAGGAGTCCATCGACATCATCCGCCGCACCTGGAGCGGTCCGCTGGACCCCATCATCCCGCGCGACAAGAAGGGGCTCAACTCCCGCGCCATCATCGACGCCACCCGGCCCTTCGAGTGGAAGGACGAGTTCCCGGCGGTGAGCCAGATCGACAAGGACACCCATCAGACCGTGTCCGCCAAGTGGAAGGATGAGCTGGACCGGGTGGTGCGCGGCCATCAACCGTAGGCCGCCTCGCACGCCTGACTTGAGCCTTGACGAAGGGCACGGACGAACGGATGCAAGAACCGGCGCCCGTTCGTCCCGAGCTAAGCCAATTCGAAGCACCTTGGACCGAGAGGAGCCTGCCATGAGCGACGCCATCAAGCTGTACGATTTCTCGACCTCGCCCAACTGCCAGCGCGTGAAGGTGGTGCTGGAGGAGAAGGGCCTTGCCTACGAGACGGTCCCCGTGGACCTGCGCAAGCGCGAGCAGAAGGCGCCCGAGTACCTCGCCATGAACCCCCACGGCAAGGTGCCGGTGCTAGTGGACGGCGACACGGTGCTCTACGAGTCCTGCATCATCAACGAGTACCTGGAGGAGAAGTACCCGGCCCCGGCGCTGTTGCCCGCCGATCCCTCAACGCGCGCGCGGATACGCATCCTCATCGACTACGGCATCGTCCACACCAACGAGAGCCATCAGGCCATCCGCGCCGAGATGGTGAAGCCCGAGGGCGAGCGCGACGCCGATGCGCTGGCCGCGGGCAAGGCCCGTTTCATCGAGGAACTGCACCCGCTGGAAAAGGCGCTCGAAGGCCGTGACTACATGGCCGGCGACTTCTCGCTGCTCGATGCGGCCCACTTCCCGCGGGTCATGCGCCACGTCCAGTGGGGCATCCTGCCCGACCCGAGCCTGCCGCTGCTCAATGCGTGGTACGAGCGCATGACGGCGCGCCCGTCCGTCCGTGCGATCCTCTAAAGAACCTCCGAAGAACTTGGTGCCCGGACAGGACACTAGAATCGTCCTCCTCGGCGTGGGTCACACCAACGCCCACGTCCTCGACATGTGGCGCCGGGAGCCCATCGCGGGCGCCCGGCTGGTGTGCGTCTCGAGCTTCGCCGCGGCCACCTATTCCGGCATGTTGCCCGGCACCCTGTCGGGCCAGTACCCGCCCGGCACGCTGGAGATCGACCTGCGAAGCCTGGCCCAGGCGGCCCGGGCCGAACTGGTGGTGGAGCCGGCCGTGGGCGTGGACGTGGAAGCCCGGACCGTGCTCTTCGAGAAGCACGAACCCGTGCCGTTCGACATCCTGTCGGTGGGCGCCGGCTCTGTGCCCAACCGCGCGGGCATCGCCGCCGCCGCCGGCGCGTGGGTGCCCATCAAGCCCATGCAGACGTTCCTCATTCGCCTGTACGAACGACTCCAGGAACTGACACGGCAGGAACGTAAGGAACTGCGGGTGCTGGTCATCGGCGGCGGCGTCGGTGGCATCGAGATCAGCTTCTGTCTGCCCTCCTACCTGCGCCGCGTGCTGGGTGAGGTGCGCCACGCCATCACGATCATCGACGCCGGAGAACGCATCGGCGGCGGACTATCGCCAAGCGCGCTGCCCCGGGCGGAGGCGCTGCTGAAGGCCCGCGGCGTGGAAGTGTTCACGGGGACCCGTGTCACCCATGTCGATGCGCACGAAGCGGTGTGCGCCGACGGCCGCCGCATTCCCGCGGATCTCGTGATCCTGGCCGCGGGCGCGGCGCCGCCTCCCGTGCTCGGGGACATCGCCTTGCCGAAAGATCGCAAGGGTTTCCTCCTGACCGGCGAGACCCTACAGTCCACCGGCTCGGAGCATGTATTCGCGGTGGGGGACAGCGGCACCATGGCGGATGCCGCCATTCCCAAGGCCGGCGTGTACGCCGTGCGCCAGGGTCCGGTCCTGTGGCGCAACATCGGCGCGCTGGCACGGGGCGAGCCCCTGTCCCCCTACGAGCCACAGCACGATTTCCTGCGACTCCTCAACACCGGCGACGGCAAGGCGCTGATGGACTACAAGGGATGGGCCGTCCACGCCCGCTGGTGCTGGCGCTTCAAGGACTACCTCGACAGCCGTTTCATGGCGCGGTTCCGGGTGATCCGGCGCTGAGAGCCAAGCAATCCCGGCGGGACGTTAGGAGAGACAGAGCAGGGAGAATGGACCGGCTCAAGTTTCGTCAAGGAGCATCAAGCCATGTGGCAAGGGCGGCTAGTTCTGTAGCATGCTGTTTCTGCCTGTCCCGTCGTTCGTCGTCGTCAGGCAGGTTCAGGAAGATGTCAACGTGGTACACATTGTCTTCCTTGGGGGTTGCCCTTACCGATCGTCCGCTGGAAGCAGCCTCTCTTACTTCCAGGGTTGCCCAGCCGTAGAAGTCCTGTTGAGGGGTCCTGCTTCGTCCCGTTTCTTTTGACAATGTGGCCAAGTCAGTCGGCGAGGCGTGGTCCATCCGATCCATTGAGATCGAGTCGGCCGCCGGTTTCTCGAGGAAGATATCAGGAACGACGATGCCTCGTCGGCCTCGCTTCGCCCTGCTGCTCGAGAAAACGCTTCTGCCTATCGTTTCGGCATCGTTGAGTTCTGGAAGGCTCACGTTAAGGTGCTTGCCAGTCGTCGTAGCTGTTCCCTTACGAAATCGTCAGGGAGTTCGGAGGCATCTTCATACCGGGCGCGACGATTCTTCCCGTTGACGTATGAGAAACAGGCGGCCTGCCCATCGTTCGCCACCACGATAAAGACGGCAGACCTTGCAGCAGGTGGCTTGAAATAAAGTGCGATCTCGCCGTCTTCGGTAGGATACACGGTCGGAATAACGGTCTGGGTTGCCAACGCGAAGAGAATTCTCCTCGCTTGGTCCTTGGTGCGGGAAATAATCTCCGGCAGAGACTCCGCCGCGACCTCTCGGTCTATGTCGTTCAACTCCGCCAACGCCGTCTCGAGCCACTCTCCGCTTTGCGCGTGTTCTAGAGTCCGGAGAAACGAGCTGCAGGTATCGGTTGGCCTTTCACCCAAGGTCAATGCCCTCAACAATAGCGGCGGCAGCGACGAATTGTACGGTCGAGTCGCCGACTGCTTCCTCAGAGGCGTTTCTTGCCTCTCGCTGAGGTATTCTCTTTCCGCCTGCTCAATGCTGAACCTAGGGACATCGTGTCCCAGACTGCGGGCCTGGAGGGTCATGCCGGGTTATCTCCGAGAAACGTCAATCCTGTGGCCTGATTCGCTAGGTTGTTAAGCCGACGCCATAGCTGCGCTTGTTCGTCAAACGAAGTCAACTTCTGTGACGTTATGAGTATCGTTGTTGTGATGAAGAGACCGTCGGGAAGGACTACGGACTTTTCAACTGTCCGCTGCAACGACCAACGACCGTGATTGTCCGAGAAGATGACCTTGGCGGCTGGGCTGTATTCAATACCTACCTCGGTGGCCGCTGTGTCGGTCGGCTTCTTCCATGCAAATTCCGACAAGTAGGCGTTGACAAGCCCGTTTTCAGCCAATGGGACGTGCTCACTGGAATTGATCGAGACATGGTCCCTTGCATAGCAGCCAAGGTCTCGCGACAGGATGTCAATTGATTGTCGGACAATCTCCTCGACAGTAGGATAGTCACCTTCCGTTAGACTCCCGAAGTTCAACTCCAGGGTTGCCGGCCGGAGAACAATCGTGCTCCCTCCTCCGAATATCCGGTACGTGCATCGGGATTCCCCAAGCTCCGTCGAATCGTTGGTGGAGAAGTCGTGGGGCCGAACGGTGAGAGAGTCTCCCAGTTGCCGGGCTACTGAATCCATGAAGGCAGTCCGTGCTGAGACCCAGTCGGTGATGAACGGAGACAGTTCAAAGCTGATGAAGAGATTCTCTCGCTGCGGCTTCTGTATCTGTATCTCCATTGAACCAGTCAATTATACCATGAGGAAGGCCTTTGCCAGTCATTGGTGCCGTTCCCCGATGGGCTGGCATCCTTCAACAGGAGGCTGCCGCCTCTACCCCAAACTTGCCGATACGGCCTTTCATCTTCGCTGGCAGGAACCGGTTGCTGGAAGCCTCACACCGCGGGCTGCGCCCGGTATCGTTGCACATGGATCCGGTCCTGGCGCTTGCGTACCTGCACGAGATCATAGGTACTCTGGCGTCGAAGCCAGAACTCGGCATTCGACCACCCCACCTTCTCAAGCCGGAGCGCCATCTCCGGAGAGATTGCCGCGTGGCCGTTAAGAACCCGGGACAAGGTGTGCCGGGCGACGCCCAGCACCCGCGCCGCTTCGGTCACGCTCAAACCGAGCGGTTCCAGACAGTTCTCGCGGATGCTGCGTCCAGGATGCGGAGGATCGATCATCGCCATGCTCATGCCTCCCATTAGTGGTAGTCGGTCAGGTCGACGTCGTAAGCGTCGCCGTCCTCGATGCGAAATGTCAGTCGCCAGTTTCCAGAGATCGAGATGCTCCAGTACCCCTTGAGATCGCCCTTCAGCGGGTGAAGCCGGTACCCGGGCAGATCGAGGTCCGAAGGCCTGCAGGCATCGTCGAGATCGGCCAGCGCCAGCGCGACACGGTCCGAGAGATCGGACCCCACCCTGCTCACATCTCCCCGCTCATACATCCGCCTGAGCCCTCGATGCCGAAAGCTTCGGATCATGGCACTCTGTACCGCATACCGGTACACATATCAATCGGAAGACTTAATTCCACGCACAGTGAACCGCCCCGGGTTTCCCGGAGATTCTATTCTTTGAGAGGATGGGGTCATGAACAAGTCAACGAGGTACTCTGGTCTTACCCGGGTTTGGTGGACATCTGATAAGAGGCGAAGAAGGCCTCGGAGGTGACGACCATGACTCGGAAGAGACGGAAGTCTTCGAAGGAGTTCAAGCTCGAAACGGTCAAGCTGGTCAAGGAAGGACCGCGCTCGGTGGGAGAGGTGGCGCGTGATCTGGACTTGACGGAATCGGCGGTACGCAACTGGGTGCGCCAGTTCAACGTGGACGCGGGTATGCGCGAGGGCGTGAGCACGGGCGAGCTCGAGGAGCTACGCGAGCTGCGGTCGGAGAACCGGCAGCTACGGATGTAGCGCGACATTCTAGTCATCGCAGATCACCTCGTCGATCGTTCCGTTTGCCAGCATCGCTTCAAGGCCGGCCACGTCTATTCCGAGCATCTCGTCCGCCAGCGCCCGCACGGCTCTGAGTTCGCGCCGCCGAAGGTTCTCCCGGTCGCTCTTCGCAAACCCGTGGACAAAGAACGCGCGTTCGCCCCGCCGCAGCGCCAGGATGGCGCGCACGCCCCCGGACCTGCCTTGGCTCGGACGGGCGACGCGGTGCTTGATCACGCCGCCGCCGAGGTCGGCGTCGACCAATCCCTTGGCGGTCCGCTCCACGGGATCGCACAGCGCACGATTCCCGATCCCTTCGTTTCGCGCGCCACTTCCTCAGGAGGTTTGGCCACCAGCACAGATTGGGTGTCATATTTTGCCACCCTATGGTAATCTTGGCGTAACCAAAGCGGAGGTTTAGATATGCCCGCAGCTCATGCCCGAAATGTTGCACTCACTCCCCATCTCGCGCAATTCGTCGACGACCTGATCGCTGAAGGAGCTTATAACAACGCCAGCGAGGTGGTTCGGGACGGTCTCCGTGAACTGCAGCGCCGGAAATATCGGGATCAGTTGACCGAGATTCGAGCTCGGATCGGTGTCGGCCTCGATCAACTCGACCGAGGGGAAGGTCGGAGCGGCGATCCCACGGGTGTCATCGGAGGCATTCTCCGGGAGGCGAAAGAGACGCGGCGCCGCAATACATGAAGACGGTCGTATACG
This sequence comes from Deltaproteobacteria bacterium, assembly GCA_026712905.1. Lineage (NCBI taxonomy): Bacteria > Pseudomonadati > Myxococcota > Myxococcia > Deltaproteobacteria bacterium. The sequence continues at coordinate 5,201 of JAPOPM010000118.1, read as the reverse complement.
CGCCAGTTGCGCTTGCCCGGCTGACCGACATATTCGCTTACACCATTGAGCGGTTTGGAGCTGCGCAAGCCGACGCCTACGCGGCTCGGTTGACTCGACGACTTACCGACTTGGCTCTGGGACGAGGCGTGGCGGCACGGCCCTGCGAACGCCTCATGCGTGACATACGGGAAGCCACTGGACTAACCTATATCCGCGAGGGGTCACATTACTTGATTCTGCGCGAAAGGCGAGAGACGCTCGAGCTCGTTGAGGTCATCCATGAGCGAATGAATATCGAAGCGCATCTGGGGCGGCTGCTTGAGGAGGATCCGCCATAGTTCCGGAAGACCATTCTTTGGATCTTTTGTCGGACTTATCGGTTAGGCCTATCCCCATCCCGGGTACCATCCCACCAGCTCCACTGACCCGCGCGGTCGCCCTTCAGCGGATGCAGCCGGAAGCCAGGCGCGTCGGCCTGATTTGTGACGCACACTCGGTTGCTTCCCCGCTACCGCCTCTCGTACTGCTTCGCCCCGTACATGATCTCCCGCGCCTTGTCGTCCATGGGGGTGACGGGGACGTCGGCCATGACCTGGAGGCCGCGCTGCACGCCGGGGCGGGCGGTGACGGCTTCGAACCAGCGCTGGACGTGGGGGAAGTCGTCCAGGTTCTGGCCCTGCTTCTCGTGACCTTGCAGCCAGGGGTAGCAGGCGATGTCGGCGATGGAGTAGTCGCCGGCCAGGTACTCGTGGTCCGCCAGGCGCGTGTTCATGACGCCGTAGAGGCGTCCGGCCTCGTTGGTGTAGCGCCGGACGCCGTACTCGTTGTCGGGTGCCTGGCCGCGGAAGTGGTTGGCCTGCCCCAGCATCGGCCCGATACCGCCCATTTGGAACATGAGCCACTGGATCACCGCGTAGCGGCGCTCCACGTCGTTGGGCATGAGCTTGCCGGTCTTCTCCGCCAAGTACATGAGGATGGCCCCCGATTCGAACACCGGGTAGGGCTTCCCGCCCGGGCCATCCTGGTCGACGATGGCGGGGATCTTGTTGTTGGGGCTGATCTTCAGGAACTCCGGCTCGAACTGGTCGCCCTTGCGGATGTCGATGGGGTGGAGGCGGTATTCGAGTTCCAGTTCCTCCAGCACGATGTGCAGCTTGCGGCCGTTGCTGGTCCGCCACGAGTATGCGTCGATCATGTCCACTACTCCCTTTCCCCGGTCCGCAGCCTTCGTTCCCAATCGTGCTCGCGGTCGGTGACCATGTGCTCCATGCGCCGTATACGGCGGTCGAGTTGGCCGAAGGTGCGACGCAGGCGATTCAGCGCCATGGTGCGCGAGTGCGCGTAGCTGTTGTAGAAGTCCTGTTCTCCCTCCGTCCGCAAGGGCAGCACGGGCTCCGGCTTCAGGACCAGGGCGGCCAGCAGGTAGAGACCTGCGAACGGCCAGAATCCGGTGCTGATCAGCAGCACGACGGCGATTACGCGGATCCACAACACCCGCACGTCCAGGTATTCCGCGAGACCGCGGCACACACCCAGGATCACGCCGCGCCGCGAGCGGTAGATGCGGGCAGTCCTCGAATAGCCTTGAATCATGGGCTTCTGTCCTTTCTGTCGAGTAGAATGGTCTCCAGGGATTCCACGCGATCTTCCAGCCGGCTCATCCCCTGGTAGAGCTCTTGCATCAATTGGGCCTCATCGCCGCTGCCTCCGTTGCCGCGGAGCGACTTGATCGCCCATACCACCATGACAATCAAGGCCGCGCCCAGGATCAAGAGGATCCCAAGCGCGCCCAACACTATTCCCACGATGCCTTCCGGTGTCATCCTCGCTCACCTCACGCGCTTCAGCGGCACACACCGCCGCCGCCTCTCAGGCATCGGACCGCCCGGCGGCATCCTTGAGCGCCCGCAGTTCGGCTTCGATCTCGTCGTCCTGTCCGAGGCGGGCGAACTCTTCATCGAGATCGGGCTTCCGCGCGAAGTTGACCAGGTCGGCCTCGGCCTCCATGCGCTCGATACGGTTCTCGAACTGCTCGAAACGCAGCATGGTGTCGGCGCTGCCCATCTTGCGCACCCCGGTCTGGGCGCGCTTCCGCTCGTGCGCCTGAATGTGGCGCTGTACCAGGATGCGTTGCTTTTCCTTCGCGTTCGCCAGCTTGTCTTCCAACTGGGCCATGTCCGACTGGTATTGTTCAATGATGGCGGCACACTGGATCGCCTCGTCCTCCAGGGTCTCGGAGCGCTCCCGATAGCGCCGCTTCTCCATCAGCGCCTCCCGCGCCAGGTCTTCACGTCCCTTGTCCACGGCGAGCCTGGCCTTGTCCGCCCACTGTTCGTGGCGCCGGCGCGTTTCATCGAGCTCGCGCTCGACCTTCTTGCGCGTCGCCATCGCCTGGGCGCAAGCCACCTTGATCTCGACCAGTGTGTCCTCCATCTCCTGGATCATCAGGCGGATGAGCTTTTCCGGATCCTCTGCCTTGTCCAGCATCGAGTTGATGTTCGAGCTGATGATGTCGCTCAAGCGTGTAAAGATTCCCATTCGACTTCCTCCCTTGGGATTCGCGGGAAACGTGTTCGTCCCGCTGTGTCTTGGAGAAAGCACAAAGAGTGCCAACCGGGGATCAGGTTTCCAAGCTGCTGTTTTCTTTGAGTTTTAGTTTATTGCGCCGCTTCGTGGTGTTGGTGAATAATACCCAGTATTGGTTCATACAGCCACTATATGGTATCATTCACCATCCATGGGAGGGTCCATGCCCGAATCCTACACGGAGCCGCTGGGACAGTCCAACGCCTTTCTGGACTTTCAGGAAACGCTGTCCCGTGCCGCCAACGTCGATCGTCCGATCCTGTTGATCGGTGAACGCGGTACCGGCAAGGAACTGGCCGCGGCCAAGCTGCACTATCTGTCACAGCGTTGGCGCGGGCCGCTCGTTGCCCTGAACTGCGCGGCGTTGGCGCCGACGCTGCTGGAGTCGGAGCTGTTCGGCCACGAGGAGGGCGCTTTCACCGGCGCGCATCAACGGCGCACCGGACGCTTCGAGGCGGCAACGGAGGGGACCCTCTTCCTGGATGAAATCGCTCAGACCCCCACGGAGGTCCAGGAGAAGATCCTTCGGGTGGTGGAGTACGGCAGTTTCGAAAGGGTGGGATCTTCGCAACCGGTCCAAGTGGACACGAGAATCATCGGCGCGACCAACGCGGACCTGCCCTCGCTGGCCCGCCAGGGCGGTTTCAAGCTTGACCTGCTCGACAGGCTGTCGTTCGACGTCCTCTTCGTACCACCGTTGCGCCGTCGCGGAGAGGACATCCTGTTGCTGGCCAACCACTTTGCCGCGCGCATGGCGCATGAGCTGGGCCGGGAGGCTCTCCCCCAATTCAGCCGTCGCGCGGTGGCGCAAATGGAGAGCTACGCCTGGCCCGGCAACGTGCGAGAGCTCAGGAACGTGGTGGAGCGCGCGGTGTATCGCTCCTATACGGCCACCATCGACGAGCTCGTCTTCGATCCTTTCGTTTCGCCTTTCGGCACGGGCGCGAGCGAGGGCATCGAGGCGCCGGCGCCGGTGCCGGCCCCCCCGGCGCGGGTCCCCGAAGAGCCGGACAGGTCTCTCGAGGAGGCGGTGAGAGAGCTGGAGGTGCGAATGATCCGCGAGAGCCTTGCGGAGGCGCGCTACAACCAGCGCGACGCGGCAAGGGCGCTCGGTCTGACCTACCATCAGTTCCGGGGCCGGTGGCGAAAGTACCGCGACGAGTTGGCCGCCGAGGATGACTGAGACGGGGGACGGATTCCCAGGCACACCGCCGCCCCCGCGAACGCCATGACGAGACACGCCAGGAACATCCCGCCGTACGAGCCGGTGGCGTCGTGGACGAGGCCTCCCGAAAGGGCGCCGAGCGCCCCGCCGGTGTGGTGCATCCAGAGGATCGCGCCGGTGATCAGGCCGATGTGCCGGACCCCGAAGTAGTCGCCGGTCATGGCCGCGGCCAGGGGAGCGGTGGCCATCAGCGTGAAGCCCATCAACAGCGCGGCCGTGAATATCGCCGGTTCCGCGGACGAGAACGCCAGCAACCCGAAGCAGACTATGCGCAGGAGGAACATGAAGGACAGCGGCGGGCCGTGTCCGAGCTTCACCGTGAGCGCCGGGAACGCGAGGACGCCGGCCATGCTGAACAGCCCGGCGAGCCCCTGGATGTTGGAGGCGTGCTGGCTCGTCAGGCCGGCGTCCGTGGCGAAGGGGATGAACTGGGTCACGAAGAAGAAGTCCTGAAAGCCGCACAGCCCGTAGGCCAGGACGATGAAGAAGAAGGTCCGCGAAAGGAACGCTTCCCGCGGCGGCAGGTCCGGGGCGAGGGTGTGGCGTTCGCCCGCGACGGCGCCGCCCCGTTTGTAGGGCGCCAGGCCCATGTCGGCGGGCTCCTTCTTCATGAGCGTCAGCGCCACCGGCACCACCACCGCGGACACCAGGACGCCCAGGCCGACCCACGAGCCGCGCCAGCCGAAGCGCGCCTGGGAGTAGGCCAGGGCGGGGATGACGGCGAAGTGCCCGAAGGACGTGCCCGTGACCGCGATGCCGCCGATGACGCCGCGCAGGCTCAGGAACCAGCGGGAAACCGTGGACGACACCACGCCGATGGTGATCCCGGATACGCCCACCGCCGTGACGACGCCGTAGTAGAAGTAGAGTTCCGGGATGGAGTTGGTGCGGGAGGTGAGGAAGATGCCCGCGGAAGCCAGCAGTGCCGAGACGGAAAAAAGCAGGCGCGGCCCGTAACGGTCCAGCATCCTCCCCGCCATCATCTGGCCGAAGCCGAACACGAACATGTTCAGGGTGTAGGCGAAGGTGATGGCGCCCCGGTCCCAGCCGAACTCCGCCGCCAGCGGCTTCACCAGCACGCCGAAAGAGAAGCGCACGCCGCCGTCCACCACCAGAATGAGGAAACCTCCGAGGAGGATGATCCAGCCGTAGAAGAACGTGGACTGGAACCCGGCCGGGGCCGGCGTAGGCGGTGGGGTTTGCACCAGATGAACTAGTGTCCTGCGTCACAAATAGCTTGATGAAACCGCGAGGGCATTTTTGTCGTCGGCAAGGCGCGATGACTTGTAGGGGCGACCTGCGGTCGCCCCCCAGTGGCGGGCACCACGCGAGGAAGACCCCGGGTCAAGGCCCGGGGTGACGTAACGCAGCCGACGGCGAAAAGGACCCGCGGTTTCATCAAGCTATT